>DEPV01000131.1 GCA_002358955.1 Erysipelothrix sp. UBA3383
TCAGTAGGTATGAATCTTAAAGATCTTCGTAAGATGGTCATCTATGAAACCTTTATTAACTCATGGAAACCATTAGTCTTCGGTTCTGTTATTGGAGTTGGATTATCATACATCATGTATTTACTCCTGACACAATCCATGACAATTAGCACTTATCAATTACCATGGAGTGCTATTGGAAATGCGGTCATTCTTGTCCTTGTAGTTCAATCAGTACAACTTATCGTATCGATTCAACTGCTTAAAAAGAGTAATATTGTTCAAGATTTAAAACGTATGGAAATGTAAAAAAATACCAACGGTGCTGAGCACTGTTGGTATTTGTCTTATATAGAAGCTTCTTGCTTTGGTGTAATTTTCGAAATCTTACGTAACTTGGGTGGAAGTTCTGCAGTAAATGTCATGTTCTTACGGTTCAGTGGGTTTTGTACTACTAATCGATAAGCATGCAGACCTAAACGTTTCACAGGGTTTGTTGTTGCCCCGTATTTCTTATCTCCAATAATAGGATGTTTCATATCTGCCATGTGTACACGGATCTGGTTTTTACGTCCTGTATCAATGTTGACTTTAAGAATGCTGTTATCAGCAGATGCTTTAATTAATTCATAACGTGTAATTGCATGAAGTCCTGTAGATGTTGAGTACATGTGTGTTGTCTTGTTTTCTTGTAGGTAACTTTCAATCTTACCAGATTCTTTAGTGAATGTTCCTTCAACAACTGCAACATATGTACGATCACTTACCAGCTTGTTCCAATCTTTCTGGAATGCGTTTTTTGCTCTGTCAGATTTAGCAAACAGAAGAACTCCGGATGTATCTTTATCAAGACGGTGAACAACAAAGATCTTGTTCTTACTGTCTTGTGTTTTTACATAAGCACTTGCTAGACGGTAAGCTGTTAGCTCTTCATCCTTATTAGTAGCAATTGTAAGAAGTCCATAAGGCTTATCAATCACTAAGATATCATTGTCTTCATAAATCACTTTTAATGAAGTGTCTAAGTTTTTATTATGTTCTACAATGCGGATGATTTGGCCCATTGTAACAGGGTCATTAAATTGTGTAGTGACCTCATGATCAATAGAAATACACTCGTGTTTTAAGAGTGATTTTAATTTTGACTTAGAATAGTGCAGTTTTTGATCGAATAAATAGTTTAATAGTGTGTCATCATGTGTGACAGTAATGTTTATTGCCATAGTATATACCTCGCTTATCTAGATTATTGCATAGTTTAGAGTGCATTGCACGTTGTTTCAATTGTTTACAGAAAACGTCAATTTTGTAAAGGTTTACATATCTTCTACATATTGCACGATAAAGTACAAAATATGCACTATTGAGTGGGCTAAAGTCAATTTGTGTACAATCGTTTTTGATTTCACGTTATTTTCATAAAAGCTACAAATTACTTTGACAATCAATCATGACAGTGGTATTATGAAGTAGTAATAAGAACTAAGATGTCGTTTCACCACTGAAATTTACATCAACTCAACGTGTGTTATGAACTGGTATAGGTCTAGATTTACGATGAGTACATCTTATTGAGATAGGAGGTACTACAATTATGAGTACAGGTAAAGTAAAATTCTTTAACGCTGAAAAGGGTTACGGATTCATTACAGTTGATGGCGGACAAGATGTGTTCGTTCATTATTCAGCAATCGAAGCTGACGGATACAAAACATTAGACGAAGGACAAGAAGTTACATTCGATCTAGTTGAAGGTCCACGTGGCGAGCAAGCTGCAAACGTTAGAGCTATCTAATTGAAAAGACGGTGATTAATCACCGTCTTTTTTATATCTAAATTTAGCTTGGTCTTAGTGTTTCGTTAATCTTATCACCGATAAAACCAATGAATGGTAGTGATACGGTTTGCTTTTGGTAAGCCTTCAGTGCGCCCAGTAATGATAGTGCAAAGATCAATGTATTGATAACAATGCGAATCAGATTATAAATGAACATTAAATATACAAAGATAAATGGGAATCCAATGACTGTAATAACTAAGGATCCAAGAATTGATACGATTGATAGTGCCAATACTTGTGAGACATGGTTACGTAGGAATTTGGATTCTTTTTCATTCATTAAAATAAAGACACACGCTACTGCAACAATGATCCCACCAGTACGGGTAATTCCAAGGATGCTGATAATCCACAGAGTGAGTGCAACATAGCTGGGTTCAAAGTTAAATAGGTTTGAGCGGTCGTTTGAATCATACATAGTAAAAACCTCCTTTTTATTATATAATTATGCCATAAACGTTTTAAAAGAGAAAGCATGGTGGTACTTATGGTAAGCAATTTTTTAATCTCAACATTTTTAGTTGGGGCAATCATCAGTGTAGTAGTTCCAATCTATACATTAATCAAGGTACGTAAGAGTCAAGGACTCATTAAAAATATACTTATGGGTGCACTGCTATCATTAGCGAGTACACTTTTTTATGGATTTGCAATTTCATTATTGTTGGTCGTATTTAACTTCCTTCAAGATCCTCAGTTAAGTGTTGTATTATTTATCTTAATGCTGTTTTTAGAAGTAAGTGTTTTAAGTCTTGTATATTGGTATTTCAATACAAAGATTGTTAAAACACCACTGGATGAAAAACAAGCTGGTGCAATGACTTTTGGTTATATGATTACCTTTACTTGGAATAACATTACGATGTTCTTAAACTTGATTGTCGCAGGTTTTGCACTGAATGCCGGGAATCTAAGTGAGTATGTGTCTGGAGATCAATTGAAAGTGTATGAGAATGCACTTCAAAACACATCACCATTTCACTACTTGAGTTTAGCATTCTTTGTGATTTTAAACTGGGCGATATTTAGCCGTGTGTTCAAGCGTAATATGAATGATCCGCAGGAACGTAAAGAAGTCTTTATGTATTTAGGATTGTATGGTGTTTTAGCAGGATTGATTTCATCACAAGTTATTCCTGCACCAATCAATGCAGTAGGTTTTTTAGTATTAACACTATATATGCTTAAAGATTTAAGACAGAAGTCATGGAAGTAAGACTAATTGATGTCTCGGATGAGTTTGAGGATGATATTCCAGGACTAGTCTATGACATTGTAGTGGATGAAATGAAGCGTACAGTGGGACGTGTTGAGTACCGTTATGAGACAGGGATTGATCTGCTTTATTATGGACATGTGGGTTATGTCATTTACTTGCCGTATCGAGGGCACGGGTTTGCTCAGCAGGCATGTCAAAAGATGGCAGAACTACTCAAAGAAAAACACCCGGATATGAAATCCATGATGATTACCTGTAATCCGGATAACATTGCTTCTAAGAAGACGATTGAAAACTTGGGAGCACGTTATATCAAACGGGTCACAATTCA
This sequence comes from Erysipelothrix sp. UBA3383, assembly GCA_002358955.1. Lineage (GTDB taxonomy): Bacteria > Bacillota_I > Bacilli_A > Erysipelotrichales > Erysipelotrichaceae > Erysipelothrix. Next base: position 3,370 of record DEPV01000131.1, read on the forward strand.
AGAAGACCATGAATTGTATGAACAGGGCGATCGTGAAAAAGAGATTTATGAATGGTTTATTTAGGGAATATTTTTGTATAATAGAAGTATTACATTAAATGATTAATAGAAAGAGGTGGCTATGCGTTCAATAAAAAAGATGCTAACCAATAAAGTATTTATTGGTGGTCTGGTAGTGTTGTTTCAGTTTGTAGTAGTCATGAAATTTATTAATGACTTATCAGTAAACTATGGTTCTATTTATATGCTGCTTTCTTTATTGTCGGCAGTCATTGTTGTAGTGGTATCACAATCACAAGTCAATCCAACCTATCGAGTAGCATGGATTGTCATCATTATGTTGTTACCACCCATTGGTACGGTAATTTACCTTCTATTTGGAGGGCGTAAGGTTCCAAAGAAGTTACGCGAGAATATAGGGGATGCATATCCTACAGATACCACAATCTTTAAACTGAATGATCAAGAAAAGATTATGAGAGACATGCC
>DEPV01000123.1:0-13509 GCA_002358955.1 Erysipelothrix sp. UBA3383
GGAATAATGATATGAGTATTGCAATTATAACTGATTCATCAGCGGGGATATCTGTAGAAACAGCAAAACAAGAAGGACTTTTCGTAGCACGTATGCCTTTAACAGTAGATGGTAAGGAGTATATGGAAGAGGACAACATTTCACGTTTGGATGTCATTACAGCAATGCGTGAGGGATCAGTAGTACAAACATCTCAACCTCCAGTAGGGCAATTGATTGCTCTTATTGACGAAGTTTTAGAAACCCATGACAGTTGTGTATTTATTCCGATATCATCTAAGTTGAGTGGGACCTATCAAACAGCGATGTCTTTAGCTCAAGATTATGATGGACGACTGGTAGTTGTTGATGCACTTCAAGTATCAACACCTCTATACCTAACGGCAGTTGAAGCTAAAGCCATGGTTGATAAAGGAATGAGTGCTACAGAAATTAGAGACTTGATTGAATCATCTCAATTTATGGATGCAGCTTTAATTCCAGAAGACATCATCTATCTTAAACGGGGTGGGCGTATTTCCCCTGCAGCAGCAGCGGTAGCAAACCTATTAAAGATTGTACCGGTATTGAATGTAAGCAATGGTGAAATTGATCTTGCGGATAAAGTAAGAACTCACAAAAAGGCCATTAAACGTGGTATTGAATTAACATTAGAAGACATTAACTTTGAAGAGCACGACATTCTTGTGCTTGATGGTGATTGCAGTTCTGAGCTGTATGAAAAAACAGTTGCAGAAGTAGCAGCACTTACAGGACAGACAATCATTCAACGTCAAATTTACCCAATCGTACTAGCCCATACAGGTCCTGGTACCATTGCAATTGGAATCAGAAAGAAATTAATATAGGAGAATATCATGAGTCTATTAGAAACAACAATCATTAATGATATTGAACAGATCTTAAAAGATCAGTTTGATTATGTAGCAGAACCGGGACAGGTTATGCTTGAAATCCCAAAGACGGCAGATAATGGGGATTATGCAAGTAATATTGCAATGCGTCTTACTAAAGCATTAAAGAAAAACCCACGTGAGATTGCAACAGTGATCACTGAAGGTCTAGAAGGGCATGAGATGCTACTTCGTACCGAAATTGCAGGACCAGGGTTTATTAACTTCTTTGTGAAGTCTGATAAATTAGCAGAGGTACTGGTAAGAGTACGTGCTGAAGGGGATGCTTTTGGATCTTCAGATGCAGGACAAGGTAAGAAAATCTTAGTTGAATATGTATCAGCAAACCCAACAGGACAACTGCACGTTGGTCATGCTCGTGGTGCTGCATGGGGAGATGCACTTTTACGTGTACTTAACTTTGCAGGTTACAAGGCAGATGGAGAGTTTTATATTAACGATTTAGGAAACCAAATCACAATGTTATCACACTCATTATATGCACGTTATCAACAAGCTTTAGGTCTTGAAGCTGAACTTCCAGAAGATGGATACCATGCACAAGATATTGTTGATATTGCTCAAGATGTGATTAAACTTGAAGGTGATGCATGGCTATCTAAACCTCAAGAAGAATGGGAGCCATACTTCAAGGATTTAGGAATTCGTTTTGAATTAGACCGTATTAAAGCGGATTTAAATACATTCAAAGTTCGTATGGACAACTGGGTAAGTGAAAAGTCACTTTATGATGAGGGTCGTGTTGTTAAGGGTCTAGAAGGGCTTAAAGCAGCAGGATACACTTATGAAGCAGATGGTGCTTTATGGTTTAGATCAACAGACTTTGCTGATGATAAAGACCGTGTGCTGATTAAATCAGATGGATCATACACTTACTTAGTACCTGATATTTCATATCACTTATACAAAATGGAACGTGGGTATGATGAACTGATTGACCTATTGGGTGGTGATCACCATGGTTATATCGCACGTATGGATGCTGCACTTCAAGCCTTTGGTTATGTGGATGCATTTGAAGTTGATATCATTCAAATGGTTCGTATGATTGAAAACGGTGAAGAAGTCAAGATGTCTAAACGTACGGGTAATGCGATTGCTCTAACTGAGTTAGTGGATGATATTGGTCTTGATGCGACTCGTTACTTCTTTGTATCGCGTGCCCTTCAAACACCTCTAGACTTTGATATGGACCTTGCACGTTCAAGTTCCAATGATAACCCGGTATTCTATGCACAATATGCACATGCTCGTATCTGTTCAATCTTAAAGAGCAGTCCTGAACTTGAAGCTAAAGATATGTATACATTACTGGATCATCCTAAAGAATTAGAATTAATGAAACTCTTGAATGAATTTCCAACTGTAGTTGCAGATGCAGCGGCAACACGCCAAGTTCATAAAGTTCCAAACTACATTCATACACTTGCACAAACATTCCATAGTTTCTATGGTGCTGTTAAAGTAAAAGATGACTCAAACCCAGAACTGACAACAGAACGTCTACACTTATTGGATGCAACCCGTATTACACTTGCAAATGCTTTAGCACTCATTGCAGTTAATGCACCTGAATCCATGTAAATTATAATGATTGACATCCCTCCTGTACTACTGTATTATGTAGATAGTACAAGGAGGGATTTTATGTCTTTTAAAACAGGGTCGGTAGCAATCTACCGCCAATTGATTGAGCACTTTGAATTGGAAATCGCCTCTGGCAGATTAGCTAAAGGCGCGCGTATTGATTCAATTCGCGATTTAGCATTACAATTCAAGGTGAATCCAAATACGGTGCAAAAAGCACTGTCTGAATTAGAACGTGATGGTCTTATTAATACGGATCGTACCAATGGTAAGTTTGTTGTTGAAGATGAAGCACTGATTTCAGAATTGTCAGATCGTCTGGCAAGTAATATGGTTACCAATTTTATTGATAATGCCCATACCTTGGGATTCAGTAAAGAAAAAGCAATTACATTAATTGAGAAAGAATGGAGTGTGGAGTAAATGGATAAAAATTATTTAGAGATACAAAATTTAACCAAGTTTTATGGAAAATTCCCGGTCATTCAAGATATTAACCTATCCCTTGATAAGGGTAAAATTATAGGTCTTTGTGGGGAGAACGGTGCTGGTAAAACAACAATCATCAAAATGATTGTTGGACTGTTGAAAGATTACAAGGGGAGTATTAAGGTCAATGGAAATCCAATTGGACTTGAAACAAAAGCTAAAATTTCATACCAACCCGACCGCTTAACCTTACCTAAAACATTAACGGGTAAGAAAGCTGCAATGCAGTACAGTGATTTTTATGAGGATTTTGATCCTCGTACCTTAGAAGAGTTATTCGTCAAATTGAAATTAGATGGTGATATGCCCATCAGTAAAATGTCAAAAGGAATGGTTGAGAAGTTCCAATTGGCACTAACGCTATCACGTAAGGCTGATATTTATATTTTTGATGAGCCCATTGCAGGGGTTGACCCAGCATCACGTGATTCTATTATTGAAACAATTTTAGGACATTATGCACAAAATTCATTATTGATTATTTCAACACACTTGATTCAAGATATAGAATCTGTATTGGATGAAGTGATCTTTGTTAAGGCGGGGAAAGTTTTGTTACACCGTAACTGTGATGATCTTCGTGAAGAAAAAAATCAAAGCATTGACGAGATTTTTAGAGAGGTGTACAAATGGTAATCAAACTCATTAAACGTGAATTTAAAGATTCTAAACGTTACTACGGACCAACTCAAATTGCGATTATAGGAATGTTCGTACTGCTTGGTATGAGCTTAACTACTGTAGGTAATACGATTGGACCGATTATTTCAGGAATTGCAATTTTAGGGTTTCTAGGCTTGTTCTTTGGAGCTTTAGTGGTTTCATTACTCGCGAATATTTATATTCTTTACACTAGTATTTATGGGGATCGTGGTTATGACTTATTTGTCATGCCGGTATCACCATTTCAAATCATCCTTGCAAAAATGCTAACTATAGCACTATGGACCCTGATCAGTGCGGCAAGTACGGTATTGGGATTCTTTATCTTTGCTACTATTGTTGGATCACTATCAGATTTATGGCAAGGATTCCAAATCATCATGGATAACTTTTATTTCATCGTTGGTGATATTGATTTTGCTTATCTAGGCTTAATTCTAGCTTCACTTGCAGTATCTGCAATCTTATCTTCAGCATTGATTCTATTTGCTGGAGCTGTTGCAAACTCCTCTAAAGTTCAAAAAAATAGAGGCGTTGTTGCTGTAATAGTTTATTTTGTGATTAACTATACCTTAAACATCATAACTTCTTTAGCATCTATAGGAAGTGATCCTTTCTTTCTTGAAACGATGGATACATCAACGATGATGGCTGCTATCGGATTTGATTTAGCCATTGCAGGGCTTCTCATCTATGGGGTTATCTGGATCTGGAACAACAAACTTGAAATTCTATAAAACTTCCTTCGGGAAGTTTTTTCTTAGTCAAAGATGCATCACAATATGTAAAAAAATGTTTATTAAACTATCTGAGGGCGATTATGGTAAAATGGTACTTGTAAAGTAGAGGAACTATAATGAGTACAAAGAAACGATTTACGACAAGCTTTGCTCTGATCCTAATGCTTCTGATTGTTGCAGTAGGATCTTATCAAATACTAAAAATTAACGCTAAAAACAATAAAATTGATGATGTGGGGTTTAAATCCAATAACAGTTACTATGCTCTTAGGGGTAATGCGACAGAGTATCAAGTAGAACTTAATGATGCATTGAATGATGCAATTGAAAAGAAAGATACACAACGTACCGCTCAATTAGTGGGTGAGAGTTTTATTGCTGACTTTTTTACATGGACCAACAAGATACGATTGAATGATGTGGGTGGATTGCAATTTGTTCGACAAGACATTCGATCAAACTTTTCTCATGCTGCTCAAGATGGCATTTACAATGATATGTATACTTACCTTAGCGAGGGTAAAATTAAGGATACATTGGAAGTTATCGACACTCAATCAACGGTGAAAAGCAGTCGTTTTACCATTGATGAGGAAATCTATGATGCTTATCAGGTGAGTGTTCAGTGGACTTACCAAGAATCTGATGTGATGAATACTGCAGTGTATCAAAGCCGTGCCATTTTAAGCCTGGTTGCTGATGAAGATGGGCTGTACTCGATTGTTGAGGTGAGTTTAAATGAATAGAAAACCAAAAAGAAGTTCACAAGTATATAATAATATTCTGTATGGAGCGCTTTTAGCACTGGGTGTTACTTCAACGTTTACTTATATTTTATTATTTATTGGTAAATTCTCAAACATTGAACCCAGCATTTTTATGCGTATTATCTTAATTATTGTTCTAGTACTCCTTATTTATATTCTGCTCTTTTTAATTGGATTTAGTAAATCTAAGCCTAAGGTTCGTAAAGTCTTCTTTAATCTGGGTTTTGTATTACTGATTTTTGGAATTGTAGGAAGTTTTTATACTTTTCGTGCCAATCGTTCTTTAAACCGTTTAATCCAAGTTGATTCCTATGAGACTGTAGAATATTCTGTCATTGGTTTTAATGAAACGGATACAACTGATAATATGGATAATGGAACCATGGGTTTTATTGAACATGATGAAGAATTTGATACCATCATGCAAGATGCAGTGCGTCCTTACTCACGTGTTGTAGAGTACCTTGAATATAAAGATTACCATTCCATGTTGGATGCAGCACTTAGGGGTGACATTCAATATGCACTGGTACCTAAAGATTACTCACGACTGGATGAGAGTTTCTCAGATATGAATCTTGAGAAGATGCCTTTAGAAAATGCGCATACCTTATTTACTTTCTCCACAAAAATCGATGATGATTTTGTGGATGTCGAGGTTCTTCAAGATCCATTCTCAGTCTTGATACTGGGTAATAACGGGGGACTATCAGACTCTATTATTGTTGCTACAATTAATCCTCAAACTTTAAATGTTACAATGACATCGCTTGCTCGGGATACTTATATTCCAATTGCATGTTATCCGAACAAAACTCGCGATAAATTAAACCATGCGCGAGCTAAGGGACGTCAATGTCTTGAAGATACGGTAGAAGATTATTTGGGCTTTGAAATTGATTTCTATTTTGAGACCGACTTTTATGCCTTACAGAAAATCGTTGATGCACTTGGTGGTTTAGAACTTGAGTCGCCAGTCGAATTTTGGGGTTCTTTACCCCAAGAGAATAACGTTGATGTTTACGACGAAATCTTCATTCCTGAAGGAAGAACAAAAATGAATGGGAAACAGGTAGTTACCTTTGCCCGTGAGCGTAAACACATGCCGCGTGGTGATTTTGACCGTCAAATGAACCAACAGTACGTCATTTCTGAATTGGCAAGTGCTATTATCAAAGAGCGTAATCCGGAAAAACTGGTTTCTTCATTAGAGGGAGCAAGTCAAAACATTCGTACCAACTTATCGATTGATACCATTACTAAACTACTTGGTTTTGCAATTCAACAAATCGATGTATCACAACTGGATGCTTTGGGTACATTCCGTATTGAACAATCACAGATCTTAGGAACAACTCCGATGATTAATGGAATGTCTGTAATCGTACCTTATAAGAATGAATTGAAAGCTGCACAAGATCTCATCAAAGAGAATATGCAAACAGAACCAACATTAAATAATATTCGAGAATTTACTTATAATATTAATGAGCCTTATAAAACAGCAACCCAAAAACGCAGTCCTTGGGGTGACCAAGCAGGAGGTACTATTGATATTGGTAATGTACAGACTCAAAAACCAGTACCAACACCGCAGGAAAAACCTTCTAATCAACCTGCTGATTTAATTCTCGTACCTGATTTTACCAATCCTAAAACACATACAAAAAATGATCTGGAGCAATGGGCTAAGAATAATGGGATTACATTGAATGTAAAGACTATTTCTACAGAGAAAGATGGCAATCCATTATTCTATAGTGATAATCAAATTATCAACCAGGCTTACGCTGGTGAAAAAGTCAGCCTTGCACTCTTAAAAGAAAAAGGACTGAATGTTACCTTTGCGAAACAACCCGAGCAGCCAGTCACTAAACCTGAAGTCCCTGAGACAAAACCAACTGTACCAGAGACGACACCTGCAGAAACTCCTGAAACACCTAAAGATCCTTCTACTGAAGGGCAACCTGGTAATGATGCTAATGGCGGTGATGACCAAGGCGAGGGTGATAAAACCTCAGGTAACGAAGATGGAACTAAAAATCCTGGTAATGCAAATAATAAAGAATAAAGTTTAAGTTAAATGCCAAATGTTTTAACCAATTTTGAAAGGATGCCTGGAAGGGCATCTTTTTCTTTGAGCGTATTGACTTGTTATTTAACATAATTCTTGTATTATAAACTAAGTAAAGGGAATGTGGTGGGAATATGAAACATATATTTATAGTAAATCCTAAATCTGGAAACGGACAGTACGTTAAAGTTATTGAACAAATTGAAAACTACTTCACATCTTCTGAGGATTATGAGATTCATATGACCGAATATGAAGGTCATGCTAAGGTTCTTGCTGCGCAATTTAGTAAGGATGTAAGACTCTATTCAGTAGGTGGGGATGGTACTGCTCATGAGGTCTTAAATGGTCTTGAAGAAGGCATTGCTATGGGTGTAATACCAGCGGGGTCGGGTAATGACTTTAATCGTAATATTATTCCAAAACGACAGTTTGACACCATTGTTCAAGATATGGTTGAAGGGCGTGCTATTGATGTGGATTATGTTCTTTTCAACAATAAGAAACAGTTAAACTGTGCCAATGTAGGATTTGATGCCATTGTTAATAAAAACGTAAACGCATCAAAACTCACATTACTACCCAGAAAGTTTCTGTATGCTTTGTTTGCACTTAAGGGCCTTATTGATAAAAATACGATCGACATTGAAATTGAATGTGACGGTAAAGTCAGTCATCATACCGTACTGCTTGCAAGCTTTATGAATGGTCGATTCTATGGTGGAGGCTTTCAATCAGCGCCCACTGCTAATCTTCAGGATGGTTTACTTGATGTAACCTTAATCAGTAATGTATCAAGGCTGCGTATCTTAAAATTATTACCCGTTTATTATCAAGGGAAACATTTGGGTATTGATATTGTCAATGCTTTTAGAACCTCTTCCATTACGATAAGAAGTGCACAAGTTATGGATGTTGGGTGTGATGGAGAGTTGGAATCCTTAAAGGAGTTTAACTTGAAAGTTGTACCGCAAGGTCTGCAATTGATCTTACCCCAAGGGAGTAGCCTAATGGGGCAATCGGATATTGAAAAGTAAAATACTATGGTATAATGATTTAGCACGGAGGTAATAACATGAAAATAGTTAATTTAAATGAATTTGATGATGTTGTAAAAGAAGGTGTTGTACTTGTAGATTTCTACGCTGACTGGTGTGGTCCATGTAAAATGATCGCTCCAATCTTAACAGATTTAGCACAAGATCTAGATGGACAAGCAGACATCGTTAAAGTTAACGTTGATAACGATGGTGATTTAGCACAACGTTTCGACGTTATGTCAATTCCTACTTTAATCTTATTTAAAGATGGAAAACCAGTAGGTCGTAAGACAGGATTCTTACCAAAACCAGAACTGGACAAATTTATCAAATCAGCTCTTTAATAAGAGCCAAAAACTCCACAAAGGACATTTTTCCGATGTGGAGTTTTTTTTATTATATAAGTGTTGCAATGTGCTCTGATTTGAGTATAATAAATTTAGGTTTAAAGATACTAACTAATAAGTTTACTATCACTAAACAGAAGGAGAGCATATGGAAATAGGACGGAAGATTAAAGCATTGCGTACACGCATTGGCTTAACACAAGAAGAATTAGCGAGTCGATGTGAGTTAACTAAAGGGTTTGTATCCCAATTGGAAAATGATTTAACATCACCCTCCATTGCAACCTTAAGTGATATTGTAGAGGCTTTGGGGACAACGATGTCGGTATTCTTTAAAGAAGAGAAACAAGAACAAATTGTATTTACGAAAGATGATTTCTTTGTTGATGAACAGGAATCATCAACACGCCATTGGATTGTACCCAATGCACAGAAAAATGACATGGAGCCCATTCTTCTTGAATTGAAGTCAGGGGGAGAATCTGAAGAAATTATTCCACATGAAGGGGAAGAATTTGCTTATATCATTTCAGGAAAAATCGATTTGGTGTTTGAAGATAGTGTGGAGACCTTAAGTAAAGGGGACACATTCTACATTAAGGGTAACAATACACATGTACTGAAGAACCCTTACCAACAAGAAGCGAAGGTTTTATGGGTATGTACACCACCCATCTTTTAGGAGGTCAGCATGGAAGCTTTAATTGAATTTAAAAATATCGTCAAAAGTTTTGATGATCAATTAGTATTGAAAGGTATTAACCTAGACATTTATGCCAATGAGTTTGTCACCTTACTGGGGCCTTCGGGTTGTGGTAAAACTACATTACTGCGTATTCTAGGTGGTTTTTTAGAACAAAGTTCAGGAGAACTTTATTTTGATGGTATTGAAATATCATCTGTTGCACCTTATAAAAGAGAAATTAATACTGTGTTTCAACGTTATGCACTGTTTCCACATATGAATGTGTTTGAAAACATTGCATTTGGACTGCGTATTAAAAAAGAAACTGAAGCTGTTATAGAGCAGAAGGTTATTAAGATGTTAGAACTGGTAGGTCTTGCAGGTTTTGAGAACCGTGATGTTACCTTATTATCAGGGGGACAGCAACAACGTGTTGCAATAGCACGAGCATTGGTGAATGAACCGATGGTTTTATTACTGGATGAGCCACTGGGTGCACTTGACCTTAAGAAACGTAAAGAGATGCAACATGAATTAAAAGCGATTCAAGAGAATGTCGGAATTACGTTTGTTTACGTAACCCATGATCAAGAAGAAGCGCTGACCATGTCAGATAAAGTTGTGGTCTTTAATGAGGGTGAGATTCAACAAATCGGAACACCAATGGATATTTACAACGAACCTGAAAACCGATTTGTTGCTGACTTTATTGGAGACTCTAATATCATTGAGGGAACCATGATCAAAGATTACCTGGTCAAGTTTGATGATCGTGAATTTGAATGTGTAGACCATGGTTTTGATGAAGATATGGACGTTGATATTGTCATTCGCCCAGAAGATATCAAGATTGTTGCTGCGGGTGAGGGTATGATTACAGGTTTGGTAGAGAGTTCTTTATTTAAAGGGGTTCACTATGAGATTGTGGTCAAATCATTACACCGTGATTACATCATTCACACCACTACTAATGTACAAGAGGATACAGAAGTTGATATTGTCTTTAGTCCAGAGGACATTCATGTCATGTATACACTGGAGTCCTACTAATGGATAAGTTTCGTAAACTGATATGGCCATACATCATTTGGGCAACCTTATTTATTGTTGTTCCGATGCTGGTCATTCTACTTTATGCAATTACAGATACGAAAACTGGACAAGCTGTGAGTTTGCAATTTACATTGAATAACTTTATTAAGTTTTTTGATCCTGTATTTATGAAGGTATTATGGAAATCTGTGAAGATTGCCAGTATTACCACTGTCTTTTGTTTGATTCTGGGATATCCTTTAGCTTTTATTATTTCACGAAGAAAACCAAAGACACAGACCTTACTCATCTTACTGATTACCATTCCAATGTGGATCAATATGTTAATCCGTACCTATGCATGGGTCAGTTTATTGTCTGGTAAAGGAATCATCAACATGTTCTTAGGCTACTTTGGCTTAGGACCCATTAAGATGCTTGAGACTGATTTTGCCGTCATTCTAGGGATGGTGTATAACTTCATACCATTTATGATCATTCAGATTTATACTGTTTTATCGAAAATGGATGATTCTCTGATTGAAGCCAGTTATGACTTAGGGGCTAATAAGTTTGAGACCTTTCGTAAAGTGGTCTTTCCTTTATCACTATCGGGTGTTATATCAGGAATTACCCTTGTATTCTTACCTGCATTATCAACCTTTGTTATTCCTAAACTTTTGGGAGGAGGATCTTACTTCCTGATTGGTAACTTAATTGAGAACCAATTCATCAACATTGGTGATTTCCACTTTGGATCTGCAATATCCTTAATCATGGCAATTCTGATTCTTTTATCCATGCAGATCGCAGAACGCTATGATATGGATAAACAAGATGAAGGATCACGTAAAGTAAAGGGGGCTAAACTATAATGAAAAAAAGACGCTCACTGAGTGCTTGGATCCCTTTGGGATTGATGTTGCTCTTTTTCTATGGACCCATACTGATCATGATGATCTATTCATTCAATGATTCTAAGTCGGTTACAGTGTGGAGTGGCTTTAGCATGCGATGGTATGAGAAGTTATTCAATTCAAGAGATATCATGGCCTCTGTACAAACATCTGTAGTCATTGCGCTGATTGCGACTGCTGTATCTACAGTGGTGGGAACCATTACAGCCATTGGACTTTCCAAACATAAAAAATTGGTTAAGAAAGTCACCTTAACCATCAACAACTTCCCGGTTTTAAACCCTGAGATTGTTACAGCGATTAGTTTGATGCTGTTATTCTCATCGGTTAAAATCTTTAAGATGGGTTTTATGACTATGTTAATAGCCCACATCACATTCTGTATTCCTTATGTCATTCTTACAGTATTACCTAAATTGCGTAAACTGGATCCTAGTTTAGCCGATGCTGCAATGGATCTGGGTGCAACTCCTGCCCAAGCTTTATGGAAGGTTATTATTCCACAACTCATGCCTGCCATCATATCAGGGGCTCTAATTGCCTTTACCATGTCCTTTGATGACTTTGTCATCTCCTACTTTGTAACGGGTAATGGTGTCTCCAACATTTCCATCATGGTGTATACAATGAGCAAACGCTTTGATCCAACCATCAATGCACTATCCACCATCATTGTCATCATCATCACGATTTTATTACTTATTATTAATGTTGTTCCTTCTTTAAAGAAAGGAACCCGAAAGGTTAAAGTATCATGAAAAAAATAGTATTAGCATTATTAGCAGTATTTTTATTAACAGCATGCGGTTCCAATGAGAAGAAAGAAGTTCTTCATATTTTTAACTGGGGTGCTTATATTGATGAGGACACCATCACTATGTTTGAAAAAGAATACGGTGTTAAGGTCAACTACTCACGCTTTGCATCCAATGAAGAGATGTACCACAAGATTACCAACACTGGGGGCTATGATATTGTCATTCCTTCAGACTATACAGTACAACGTCTACGTGAAGAGAAATTACTTCAAGAGATTGATTTCAGTTTATTAAGTAACTATGGCAATGTTTTAGATTCTTTAAAGGGTCGTGAAATGGATCCTGAAGACAAATACTCCGTTCCTTACTTCTGGGGTAATGTAGGTCTTGTCTATAATAAAGAGAATGTATCACTGAGTGATCTTGATGCTTTAGGATGGGACATCTTAAATGATACCCGTTATAAAGGGGATATTTATTTTTACGACTCAGAACGCGATGCGTTCATGATTGCTTTAAAATCTTTAGGTTACTCTATGAACAGTTCAGACCCTCAAGAGCTTAAAGAAGCCAATGACTGGCTTGTAAGTATGAAGACTACGATTAACCCTACCTACGCTACAGACGAGGCTATTGACCGCATGGTGGCAGGTGAGAAGAGTATTGCTGTGATGTATTCAGGAGATGCTAACTACATCATCTCTGAAAATGAAGAGATGGGATTCTACGTTCCAAAACAAGGAACCAACACATGGCTTGATTCCATGGTGATTCCATCCACTGCAAACAACCCTGAACTTGCACACAAATGGATCGACTTTACACTACGCCCTGAAATTGCTCTAATGAATACTGAGGAAGTAGGATACACAAGTCCAATCCAAAGTGTTATCGATGAGATCACAGGACCTGAAGGAACTTATGAAGGTATTGATTCTTATGTGCCTCGTACTAATTATGAACTTGATGAAGAATTCATCTATAATCTAGAATTAAAGGAAATAATGAACCAATATTGGGAAAAAATCAAAGCTCAATAAAAAACTTTAAGCGTTTATAAGCCTATTTCAGTAGGTTTATGAACGTTTTTTAATTATTTTAAAACAATTTGCATTTAAGGGTTGCATTTTGTTTTCGTTGTTGTATAATGGTTAAGCACAGTGAAGAGAACGGTTCCTTGGCCAAGTGGTAAGGCAACAGACTGCAACTCTGTGACCATCGGTTCAAATCCGATAGGAACCTCCAGTAATGGGGATGTGGCGGAATTGGTAGACGCAACGGACTTAAAATCCGTTGATGGTAACATCGTATGGGTTCAAGTCCCTTCATCCCCACCATTACTATTTAAAGTGGTTGGTTCAAATAGAAATACGCGCCCGTAGCTCAACTGGATAGAGCACTTGATTACGGCTCAAGAGGTTATGGGTTCAACTCCTGTCGGGCGCGCCATTTTTTTTAATAAACTTATTATTCTCGGGATGTAGCACAGCTTGGTA
>DEPV01000123.1:13608-13739 GCA_002358955.1 Erysipelothrix sp. UBA3383
TTAGCTCAGTTGGCTAGAGCGCTCGGTTCATACCCGGAAGGTCATCAGTTCGAATCTGATACCCGCTACCATTAAAATATTATCTTATAGGCAATACTGAAAACTTGTAGCGGACCCTTAGCTCAGTTGGT
>DEPV01000123.1:13793-14074 GCA_002358955.1 Erysipelothrix sp. UBA3383
GGGTCACAGGTTCGAGTCCTGTAGGGTCCACCAAATATAAAATATACATATGGGGAAGTACCCAAGCGGCTGAAGGGACTAGTCTTGAAAACTAGCAGATGTGAGAGCATGCGGGAGTTCGAATCTCCCCTTCCCCGCCATATTATATTTAGTTTGTTTATTAGTACAATATGTGCTATAATGTTCAAGCAATAAGAAATAACCAGTGCATCAAATGATGTATCGCATATATCGCGGGGTGGAGCAGTCTGGCAGCTCGTTGGGCTCATAACCCAAAGGTC
>DEPV01000123.1:14140-14406 GCA_002358955.1 Erysipelothrix sp. UBA3383
CAAATCCTGCCCCCGCTACCAGCTTTTCGCGGTTGTAAGGCAGGCTTCACTGGAAGCTTTCCAGCATCATCCAGCCGCGGATGGGTTGAGTCGCAGTACACCTGCTCGTACTGTGACACCGAAATCCAGTGGTATCGGACAAGGGGCCCGCCGGGCCCTTTGTCATTTCCGGCATTCGAACAACAGCAACCGGAGGACTGGCCCTTGGCCGACAAGGCAAGCACGATCACACAGCTGCTGGCGCCCACTGTGGAAGCGCTGGGACT
>DEPV01000123.1:14494-14683 GCA_002358955.1 Erysipelothrix sp. UBA3383
GGCGCTGAAGCCGGCGCGGAGATGGAAGGGCAGGGCGTGACCGTGGATGATTGCGAGGCAGTCAGCCGGGAGGTTTCCGCACAGCTGGACGTGGAAGATCCGATCACCGGCAATTACACCCTGGAGGTGTCATCGCCGGGCGTGGATCGCCCGCTGTTCACGGTGGAACAGTTCGAACGCTTCATTGGC
>DEPV01000023.1 GCA_002358955.1 Erysipelothrix sp. UBA3383
GTTCACCTTCACCACTCTTAATTTTTTTCTTTTTTATAACTTTAAACATAAGTACGTCTCTCCTTTCTCGCTATTTAATGTTGCACTGTTTATAAACATTTTTTCTTGCATTACTACTAAAATAACATTCATAACCTGATAATTATACCAAACTAAAAAAAATGCGTATATAACAAAATATACAACTTAGTTCTTTATTGTAGTGTCAGAAGTGAAACAACACCAAACCTTATATTAATTATCTAATTTTGGTTGATATTGTTTACTTTAATGAACTAGAATAATTACTACAATGATGTATAATATTTAAAAAGAGGTGCACCATGAAAAAAATAATGAGCATTATTATGAAGGTCATCATCCTTCTCTATTCGTTCTCTTCAATTGCCTTAGCACTAGTCTATCGCAATCAAATCAGTCCAGTATTACTGATCTCTACCATTGGAGTATCACTGGTCTTGATGATCATTGTAATTGTCTTACTGGTTAATCAAGAACCTGATCAAACTCCTAAGAAACAAAGTACTCAAGATGGTAAACCTACAGTATATAAAGAAACCATTGAAATTACGGAAACCATTGTTAAACCGAAGGAAAAACCCGTCGTAAAAAAACAGGTCTTTAAGGACGAGGAAGAAGAGTATGAAGAACTGATTCCTGTTAAATCCCGCTTAGGTATCTCTAAAACAGAATCTGGCGATTTTGTTTTTGGAAAGAAGAAAATTCTTGAAGAAACAGCAAACATCGAAAAAATACCCGAAGTTAAAAAACCAATTCCTAAACCCGTTGAACCAGTAAAGAAAAACGTACGTGTTGATTATTCAAACAAGAAAATTAATGTCGATGATATTATGAGTTATCCAAATCCTTATGGATTTGAACCAGAGCTGGATGAAAAACATCATGAGAACTTAGTATCTTTAATTGAGGATATGGAAGATGAAGGCTTAATCCGTGTGAATCCTGATTTTAACAATTATGATTTGCTACCAAAGGGTATTCCCTACTTCTATTACAACTATAAAGACATTCCTCATGTAACTGTAGTACCACAAAGAGACAAAAGCTTTAAACTCCTAGCAGGATGTTCCATTAACAAGCTTTATGAGCTTGCACACTACCCTAAAGGAAGTTTTAAGGCACTGGATACACTGTATCCAATAACACAGCACATGCAAGGTCTAATCAGCGGTGGACGTTATCGTATGATTGATGTTGATACTGATGAAACCATTGATAAATCAATACCTCATACTGTTGATATTCGAATTTACCACAATCACTAATAAGTATAAACAAAACTCCTCTAAAGGCAGGTAAGACTGCTTCTAGAGGAGTTTTTTGATATGTATTATACTTTATCTTCTTGATACAATTCATAGAAATCAAGCAGTAACTGATGACGTTTAGTAGCCATTTCTTGAGCAACCGGACTAAACATCAAGTCTTTCAATAATAAGAGTTTCTCAGGTAAGTGTTCCACCATTTGATCAACACTATGGTCATGCAAAATACCATACTGAAAGGTACGAATTAGCGCATATGATCCTATAGCATCCATATAATCAGCATCACTGACAAGATGTGCTTCATACAGTTTATCTTTAACACTATGACGAATTGAAAAACCAATTTGTGAAGCCCCTTTTGCAATCATAGTCTCTTTACCAAAGTAATCAATATCCGTATTAGCCATAAAATCAAGAAGTGCCAGCTCAACATTGTCTACCTTTTGAATTTTATGATCATAAACATCATGCAGATAAGCAATTGCAAGTGTAATGAAGGGATCTGCCACATCATCAGAAGCTAGAAAAAGAGTTGTATGATTAACAACTCTTTGAATGTGATCAAAATCATGCCCCGACTCATCATTGATGAATCGGGACTGAATTAAATCATGCAATTGCTTAAGTGATTCTTGTTCCTTAAGCTTCAACATCAAATAAAGCTAATACTTCTTCTGTTGTTGAGCAGTTTAATGCTTTTTCGGTTAGTTTTTGTAGATCAGCATAGTTAGCATCACGTACAATACTACGAGCTTGTAAGATTGATGAAGCTGACATTGAGAATTCATCTAATCCTAAACCTAATAGTAGAGGAATTGCTTTCTCATCTCCAGCCATCTCTCCACACATTCCAACCCATTTACCTTCTTTATGAGCACCATCGATGATCATTTTTAGTAAACGTAGGATTGAAGGGTTGTATGGTTGGTACAGGTATGACACTTTTTCGTTCATACGGTCTGCAGCCATTGTATATTGGATTAAGTCGTTTGTTCCAACTGAGAAGAAATCTGCTTCTTTAGCAAATTGATCTGCAAGTACTGCCGCAGCTGGAATTTCAACCATCATTCCAAGTTCAATGTCATCAGCAAATGCGATACCTTCTTTTGAAAGGTTTTTCTTCTCTGCTTCAACCATTGCTTTTGCTTGACGGAATTCAGCAACTGTAGCGATCATTGGGAACATGATGCTTAATTTACCATATACAGATGCACGTAATAATGCTCGGATTTGTACTGAGAAAATATCAGGACGGTCTAAACATAGACGGATCGCACGGTATCCTAAGAACGGGTTCATTTCTGCTGGGAATTTTAGGTATTCTAATTCTTTATCCCCACCAATGTCTAAAGTACGTACGACAACACGACCTGGTGCCATGTTTTCAAGTACTGTTTTATATGCTTGGAATTGGTCTTCTTCATTTGGAAGCTCTGAAGCGTCCATGTATAAGAATTCAGTACGGTATAATCCGACCCCTTCTCCACCATTGTTTACAACACCTTCAACGTCTGACGGTGTACCAATGTTACCAGCAATCTCGACTTCACGTCCATCAAGAGTTACTGATTTTGCGTCTTTTAATACTAATAAGCTTTCTTTATGTGCTAAGAATGCTGCTTGTTTTTCTAAGTATTCTACCTTTTGTGCTTCTGTAGGGTTGAAAATAATAACCCCTTCTAAAGCATCCAAGATAATTTCTTGTCCGTGTGTAATGTCTTCTAACATTGCACCCGCACCAACAACTGCAGGAATTTCTAATGAACGTGCCATGATTGCAGAGTG
>DEPV01000090.1 GCA_002358955.1 Erysipelothrix sp. UBA3383
TACTAAGTTCAATTTCAGAAATATAATAATCATAATACCTATAAAACTTTTCTTTATTGAAAACTTGTAGTTTATAGCCTCGCCCGACTTTAGACTCTATTTCTCCAATTTCATTCGTCAGCAACTCGTTAATTTGTTTTATTCTACGTCTGATTGTTTTTTCATTGACCCCCAAGATATTTGCCAGATCACTTGCAGTTTGATAGTCACTATTTATAATGAGTTGCGTCACTATATTTTCATTTAATTTTTCAATCATAGTAACCTCCTTATTGCTATTCTAACATTTTAGATATTATTATACTCAATAAGGTAAGATTTCAGAATATAAAACATAATTTAAAACAGTCCGTTTGGACTAATATAACAGTCAAGACGTAAAAAAAACCATCCTCTAATTATAGAGGATGGTTACTGATTTTATTAAGAAATTCGCGTGCTTCAGATATAAAGTAGAGAGAACCGGTGACAAATCTTGTACCTTTAAATTCAGAAGCATTAATATACCTTAATGCATCTTTCCAGTCATTTATAATCTTTACATCACGATTTTTTGCAAGATTCACAGCACTTTCAGCTCTATAGAAATTAAACTCTGTGATAATAACTTCATCAAAGTGTTCTTCTAAAAGGTCTACCATAGGTTCATAATCCTTATCTTTAAGAGCTGTAAAAACTACAGTCAGCGGTCGTTCTAGTCCTTCTAAAGACTGAATCAATTGTTGAATACCAACAAGGTTATGAGCACCATCCAAATAGATATTGGGTAGTAACTCTTCAAAACGTCCTGCCCATTGTGTGTTTTCAACACCCTCTTTAATACTTAAATCATCAACTCCTAAGTATCTTAGAATATTAACAGCTAAGCTTGCGTTGGAAACTTGGTATTGCGCTTGATTGTGTAAAACAATATCCAAACCATCAACGTTAAAGAAAGTATCTTTATTGATTTTATAACTTGATGGTATCTGTACGACATGCATCTCTGTATTAACACGTTCACAGAAATCACTGAATATATCCAAGATCTCAGATTTTGTTTCTGTAGTAAACAGTGGGGAATTTTCTTTAATAATTCCTGCTTTTTGTTCTGCAATTGCTTCAAGTGTATCCCCTAATATGTTCATATGATCCATATCGACGTTGGTAATTGCACTGACTAAAGGCTTAATGATATTACTTGCATCAAGGGTTCCACCCAGCCCTACTTCATAAACGACATAGTCAACTTTTTGATCGATAAAATACCAAATTGAAATCAACATATCAATCTCAAACATACTTAATGAGAACTCATCCCATAGTGGATAGGATTGATTGATGTAGTGTAATAAGTCCTCATCACTAATATTGATATCATTAATGCGGATGCGATCATTATGAATGATTAAATGTGGTGAAGTAAATGTTCCCACTTTAAATCCTTCTTTTTGTAAACCTGAACGAACATAGTTAGTTGTTGAACCTTTACCATTTGTACCACCAATATGAATGCATTTAAGATCATATTGTGGGTTCCCTAAAGACTCCAAACATTCTTTAAAAAGACGTAAACCGTAAATTGAGTTTTTACGATCCATAACAGTTTGTAAAGCTATTTCAATATCTGTAAACATTATTCTGTACTCCAATCAATTGGACTTTCGCCCCATTCAACGAGTTGTTGATTTGTTTTTGAAAAAGGTTTTGAGTCCCAAAATCCTCGATAAGCACCCAGTGGTGATGGGTGTGCTGATTCAATAACGAAGTGTCTATCATCGATCAGTGTTTTTTTACTTTGTGCCCATTTACCCCAAAGAATAAAGATAAGCGGTTTTTCACGTTGGGATAAAAATCGAATGGTATTGTCTGTAAATTCTTCCCACCCTTGACCTTTATGGCTTGCTGGTTCACTATCACGTACTGTTAATAATGCATTAAGTAAGAATACTCCCTGATGTGCCCAGGATCTTAAATCACCAGATGTATTTTGAATTCCAATGTCTGTATTCATTTCTTTAAAAATATTGACCAGACTGGGTGGTTTCTTAAAGTCTTTCGGAACAGAGAAACTCAGGCCCATTGCCTGCCCTGCTTGATGATAGGGATCTTGACCTAGAATTACAACTTTAACACCCTCATAAGAACAAGCATCATACGCATAGAAAACATCTTCTTCAGCTGGGTATACAAGATTATTAATGCGTTCTTGTGCCACAAATTCCATCAATTTGGCGTAGTATTCTTTACTCGATTCTTGCTCCATGAAATCTTTCCACATCATTCACTGTCCTCTTCTGATGGTGGTGTATGACTCAAAATCCAATCGGCACCCATCTGTACAAAGACTTCCTGTGCATCAAGAGGTTCGAGTTCCCCATCATAAACTTTAGCTAATACTTCCATAAAATCCAAGTCGGTATAGATCGAGTTGGATCGAACACTGGGATTAACTTCCAGTGCCAATATTGTTGAAACATCCCCATGTCCAAAGATACTAATTTTATCTAATATGGTCGGATCAATATCCAGATCTTCCAACATTTCCAGATTATAAAGTGGATAACGATCACTCAGTCCTTTATCCAAAAACTCAGGTAACCTTAATATGCGTAAAACTTCTGCAGATGCTGATGGAAATGAACTTTCCACATTAACAGCATAACCATTAATTTCTACTGCTTGTGCAAGGACATGATCATTGTAAGAAGGGAAAGGAATTTCTACCCAGACATCACTTGATACCGCAGCATATTGCTCTGCTAATTCGACATCTTGAATGTAACCAAACAAGGATTGTCGCTTAAAGAAATCAGATTCATAATTGTATGGTAAATCCATTCCAGCAATCTTTTCTTCATCACTATTCAGTTTCATACCACCTAAGTATTGAATGAACTCAAGACTGTTTAGAAAAGCCTCTGTATTAAAATCAGGATCCATACCATCATGTTTATAGTTAAGGGTCCATCCACCTCCCGTTAAGAAGGGATAAAAGGTGTCTTGGCTTTTGAAAGAAAACGGAAATGTTGTATTTACAAAACTTAAGATGTGGTCTTGATTTTCTTTGATCTTTTCAAAACTGGCAACATCTTCACGTGTTAGTTCCATTTCTTCCAACAAAGTTTGATTCAGGTAAAGACTTTGTCCCTTAACATTCTGTGGTACAAATTTTAAACCGTTAATATTATACGAATCTTGCAATCCAATAGGAACCGTCTCAGCAATAACAGCTTGTGCTCCTTGTCCTAAATTTTTAAACAAGGGCATGAAGTACATCGCATCATTACCATCCACATAAAAGAGATCAAAGTCAGAAGGCTCACTAAGCTCAGTACGATTCATAGCATCCACAACCTCAACACTAATTTCATGTTTGGGATAAAGCGTATTCCATACACTCAGTAAATGTTCCTTCGTTGCTTCAGACTCAACTGCAACCTTAAGGGTCGCATTTTCCTCAAGTCTAAAACGTTCTTCACTCTTATCAAAACAGACATTATTACCATCAAGTTTACACAGTGATCCGTACACAAAAAGTGCTACAAGCCCAATCACCAAACTGATACTGAGTCCTATTTTGATAAGTTTATTTCTGTTCATAGCGATCATACAATCTACCGAGCAATTGAATATCAGTACGACGTAATTCGTCAATTGAACGGGCTCCAATTAAGACCATTAAAAGTTTAAATTCATGGAGAAAGTTCTCGATTTCTTCAAACATCTCTGCTTCTGGTTTCTGAGCTGCTCTTAGGAAATATCCAGATATTCCTACAGATTGTGCTCCTAGTATTAATAGTTTAACAACATCCAGTGGATTATTAACACCTCCTGATGCCAGTAGGTTCACTTGAGTTTGATGATCTTGGTTCATTAGTAATGATTCAACAGGTGAAATCCCCCAATCTACCAAGTAGTCAAAACGTTTGTTCTCAGAACGTTGATTTTCAATCCAAATGAAGTTAGTTCCTCCGCGTCCTGAAACATCAATGTTTTCAACACCATAAGAGATGAGTTTTGAAACCGTTTGATGACTCATTCCAAAACCAACTTCTTTAACAATAACCGGCACATCAAGATGCTTCACAATGTTCGTTATATTATCTTCCCAGTGATCAAAATCGCGGTCACCTTCATCCATAGTAATCTCTTGTGCAACATTAATATGAATACCTAAAGCATCCGCTTGAATCATTTTAACGGCATTTTGAGCACGTTCCAAACTTGCGTTAGCAGATACATTCCCAATAATAAATCCATGCGGATTGGTTTCACGCACGATTGAGAATGATGGTGTTAGATCTTCTTCATCCAGTGCAGCATGTTGTGATCCAACTGCCATTGCTAGATTAAAACGTTTGGCTACTAAAGCCAATTTACGATTGGTTTCAAGTGTTTTAAGACTCCCACCGGTCATTGCATTAATGTAAAAAGGATAATCAAATTGACGTCCATACATGCTAATGGAAGGATCGACATCAGAGTAATTAAGTTCTGGTAGACCTTGATGAACAATTCTTACAAGCTTGAAATCATTATTGAATTCATCCTGTTCCAGCGCTAAACGTACATGATCGTCTTTTCTTTGTGATCTAATACTCATGATAAGTACCTCCTGCTATATTAGTAATATTATGTTGTTCCCACTGTTTTATAAAGTCTTCTTGTTTTCCACTGGGTACAAAAACAATGCCACAGTCACCACCACCTGATCCTGAGATTTTGGAAGGGTAATCAGTGCTTTCAATTAAGTTGGTCAAACTTGCTGTTTCAATTTTGAGTGAGGACCAGGTCTGTAAGTCTAACATGTGTTTTCGATAGGCTTTCACTGATGCATTCAAGCCTTCGAAGTCTTTCTGCTTAACTGCTGAAATAAAGTTTCGGGTAAGTTTATTGGCATCATCAATCCAGTGCTTAAACCATGCTGGTTCATCATGCGCTTTATGATAAATGGTATCTACTGAAACACTGGTTGCATTGGGTGATCCCGTCCAACCAATCGAAAGATCAAAGACATCTTGTGTCTCTAATACTTCAATATTCAATAATGGCCAATCAATATTAATCAAATTCTCAGTAGTCATTTCTTGATCTTTTAGCCACTCACGATCATAAGATTGATAGATGATAGTATCGCGATATATGGATGCGGCTAAATCACCGCCTGAAGAAAATTCGTCCATTTCAAGTTGCACTAAGCATGCTAATTTGAATAACTGAATCTTTGATAAAGTAACATTATGAAAACGCAGTAAAGAGTCTAGAACACCTACTATGACTACACCACTTGAACCAAAGCCAACTTTATTACCATTGACTTCAAGTTCAGAGGTAATCACCATCTTGAAGGGTTTAAAATCTATTAAGTCATTTAATACTTTCAAGCTAGCATGAACATGAGGCATGATTTTATTTGTAAAAACTTCATCGCCCTTTAATTTACCATGGCTTGAAATAATACTGTAGTCTTTATCTTCACTGAGTTCAATATTAAGGAAATGGTCAACTGCACTTACAACTGATAGGGATCCTTTTTCCATGATGGCAAATTCGCCCATCAAAAATAACTTGCCTGGATATTTAGTAAACATAGGCTGCGGGTCCTTTTGAACAAACAATGGTTTCAACTTCACCCAGCGCATGGATCAGTGTATCCACATGATCTTTGGTTGTTAGTACTTTAACATTAGGACCAGCATCCATTGTAAAGTAAACAGGAATTGTTTTTTGTAATTCACGGATCACATTCATGATACGAATGGTTTCAGGTTCAAAATACCACATGTTTACCGCTAAGAGCGAAGCATGCATTCGAAGTGCATTCCCTTGTGCAATGGATCCTACAGTTTCAATGTCGTGTTTCTCTAAAGCTATTTCCATCGCTTCTAAGTCTATCTGACTTTGTTCAACCCAAGCTTTATAATAAACCGATTCATCAGAAGTACGGTCCATCGCCATCGAGCTCAGGTAAGGTTTAGGTCCATCATTTACCATGCACACAACCATACGAATATCATCCCATTCAGGAATATCCAGCGGTTCTGCAAAAGAATCCTCATCATTAGTTCCCTTATTCCATCTTACAAAATCGCCATAAATGGAACGAGATGCAGATCCTGAACCAAGCCGTGCCAGTCTTGATAGTTCCTTGTCATCAAGTCCTAGATCTAAAGTTGCAGCCTTTGCTAAAGCAGCAAAAGCACTAGCACTGGAAGCCAATCCCGCTTCCTTAGGAACATGATTCCATGATTCAATGCGTGCAAATAAACTTATATTATAACGTTCTCTAATTTGATCCATGAACCAATAGACACGTTTAGCAATATGATCCTCTACTAAAACATCATCTAAGATGAATACATCCTTAGTTAGAGATTCATCATAAGTTACCTTCGTATCAGTATAAAATTGATCCAGCGTTAAAGATAAACTGGAATTAAATGGGATTTTTAAAGCTTTATTTGCTTTTCCCCAGTATTTAATCAGTGCAATATTAGTATGTGCTCTTACAGTTTTACTCATGTTTAATACCCCCTAAGTAAAGACTTCGTACATCAAGTCCCTCATTTTTATAATATCGTGTTAATAAATCTACTTGTTCTTGATCTTGAAGCAGAATGATAAAACACCCACCCAAACCACCACCTGTAATCTTGGCGCCTAATGCCCCATGATCCAAGGCATCTTCAATCCATTCATCAATGCTGGGTTCTGAAATTCCTAAAGCTTGAAGCAGTTGATGATTCTGATTCATCACCATTCCTAATCGTGATGCTTGATTGTTTTGATAGGCATCTAAAGCCTCTTTTAAGAGTATCTGGTAATCCTCCAACATCTTATTGAATGTCACAGGATGCTCCAGGGTAAATTGGTATACCTGTTCAACAGCAATTTTAGTACTGCCTTTAATTTTTGAATCCACCAATAATAAGTAGGCATCCAAGGCTTCTTCGATGCCTATATATTCTTTAGCTTTTTGAAAAACAATTGGCCCCTTACTCAAGATGGTTTCTATATCAATGCCTGAAGCATTGGAATGATGAACATCTTCCGCCTTACTGGCATAAGCTTTTAATGCTTCTTTATTAATAGGTTCTTGTACATAATCATAGAATGCTTTTGCAATTCCAATCGATATCGCTGCAGATGATCCCATTCCACGTTGAAGTGGTATGTTTGAATCAATCGAAACATGGACTCCATGCTCTATCTTTAAATCTTGTTTTAAACTTAAAATCAAATCTCTTAGACCCTCAAACATCTTAGGAGAAGCATCCAAAGAACCCGTATACAAACTGGACTTGATATAATCAGTCTCATCTTGCCATACTTGAATCGATGCTGTAGCTGAAGAAAAAGGAAGTGCAATTGCACCCACACCATAAACTACAAAATGTTCACCCATTAAGATGATTTTACTACCGGTTAAACTGCTTCCTATACGCTTCAAAAACAACACCTCATTTCCTCATTATTATACCAAATTATGCCTTTTAAAGCCCTTTATCACATACTTTAAGATATTAATTAACGACAAAATGCGCACGTCTTTATGACATGCGCATTCTTTAGCTTTTTAGATTGTATCCAGATCAGTATATGAAATTTCTGTTGGTGTTTCACGTCCAAATAAGATTATCAGTACGTTAGCTGTTTGTGATGCATCATCCATAGAATCAACAATTCCTTCAGCCCCAACAAATGGACCTGCAATAATTTTAACAGTTTCGCCAACTTTGAAGTTAACAATCAGTTTCTTATCGCTTAATCCCATTCTTCTTAAGATGGATTCGATTTCTTCAGGTTCAACTGGGAACGGTTTAGCCCCACCACCTGATGATCCGATAAACCCTGTAACTCCTGGTGTATTTCGAACAATATACCAAGCCTCATCAGTCATATTCATCTCTACGAATAAGTAACCTGGGAACAAGTTCACTTTTTTCTCAACTTGTTTACCTTTTTTAATTTCAATTTCTGTTTCTTCAGCAACTAAAATTCTAAATAACGCATCTTCAATCCCCATGGATTCAATACGGCGTTCTAGGTTCTCTTTTACTCTATTCTCATGTCCTGAATATGTATTTACTACATACCATTGTTTATCAATCATATTATATTCCTACTTTAACTAAATTTTCTAATAGCCAAATTAAGATAACTTCTGTCAGCATGAAGTATGCTGCGAAAAACAGTAAGAACCCAACTACAATTGTAGTGTTACTTACCATATCCTTACGCTTTGGCCAGCTAATTTTTCTAATTTCTTCTTTAATTCCTGCAATTGAAAACCAAGACATATAATCGTCCTCCTATTTTGAATCTTTGTGTAATGTATGTTTCCCACATCTCTGACAGAATTTCTTAAGTTCTAGTCGTTCTTTTACACTCGACTGATTTCTAAATGTGGAATAATTTCTTGATAGGCACTCTGTGCATACCAATATAACTTTTTCTCTTTTTTGCGTCATAAAAAAAACCCACTTTCGTGCTATCTAAGAATAACATATGCACTCATAAGTGTCAATAAAGTGGCTATACTGCCAAATTCCACTCTTGACGAAGGACTCCATATGTAATGCTATCATAATATAAATCTTGGTAATAACGAACTTTACGAATCCTAGCTTCCATCTTCATTCCTAAAGATTCAGCCGTTTTCATCATCCCTGCATTACCACTCCATGTTGTCAGTCCCAGATGTTCAAGTTGGGGATAAGTTTTAAAACACTCATCAATCCATAAGGATAAAGCTTTTTTACCATAGCCCTTACCGTACATCTGATCATCATAAATAGCAATTCCTAAAGACATCCACAAGGTATCTTTATTTTCCCAATAAGCAGATACACTGCCAATAATGCTCTCATCCTTATAAATCCCTAGAATAAACTCATCTCTTATAAAGAAAGATCGATACTCCTTAAGAAACGCTTCATAAGTTACTTGCTTATATTCATTGAAATACGGAGCATTCATGCTCGCCCAAAAAGGAAACTCTTGTGTAAACCCTAAATTATAAATAACTATAAGATCACTTTTCTGTATTTTCTTTAAACGTATCATAAATACCCCATATCCATCTTACGAATTGAATTCTAATTTCAAACGTCGACGTACTTTCTGTACAACATTATCAACATCTTTACTTTCTACATTATGTAAATCAGCAATCTCTTTATAAGAAAAACCTTCTAAATGACTGTAAAATATATCCTGTTCTACAGATTTCAGACTTCCTACAAATTGACTGCGATATTCAACGACCTCTTCATAGATCGCCATATCTGCAGGATCATTTCTAATATCATCTTCATAAAGCACATCATGAAACGTTATTGTATTCTCTAAATTTAAGTAATTATCCAACGAATGCTTAGAACTTAACAACTGATAAGAAAAAGTACGACATTTTCTTGTCATGTTACCAAGTCCACTTTTAATGCATATATCCACAAAGTGAGCCAAACCCACTTTCACCTCGGGTCGAAAGCTATACAAACTTTCATAGAAACTAATCGAAGCAACCTGATAAAAGTCTTCAAGCTCAACACTATCCATAGACCCCTGTTGATGACTGGCATGGCTGCGTTTCCATAATAAACGATTGTAGTATTTCAAGAGTAAGTCAAATGTATCACAACACCCTTGATGGAACATATAAATTAATTCTGCATCACTAATTGAAAAATCATTATACAATTTAAAGCCCCCCTTATGTTAACCTCGTCTTCTTGCAATATCGTAAAGCAATACTGCTGTAGCAACGGAGACATTTAAGGAATTGACACTACCATTCATTGGTATTGTTGTTAGGATATCGCACTCTTTAATCACAAGGCGAGACACTCCTTTCCCTTCTGACCCAACGACAAGAGCAATCGGCATGTCGACCGAAAAATCAGTATAATTAACTGCACTGACACCATTCTCTGCTGCTATAATCCAATATCCTTCATCTTTTAACGCTTTGATTGTATTTACTATATTCGTAGCTTCGTGCACTTTTACTGTATTAATCGCACCTGTTGATACCTTCGCAACAGTAGGTCCTAGACCCACAGAGCGATGTTTACCAACAATGACACCATCAACACCAACCGCATCACAGGTTCTCAGGATGGCTCCTAAATTATGGGGATCTTCAAGTTGATCACAAATCACAATAAGTTTATGTTCTGCGTTCTTTGTAATCTCATCAAGTGAATAATACTTATAGTCTTCAATCTCGATTACAAGACCTTGGTGAATCCCATCCACCATTTTATCCAATTTAAATTTATCAACAAACTCCACTTTAACATTACGACGTTTTGCCATAGCTACGACATCTTTAAAGTTACCTTTATTGAAAACATATAATTTCTTAATATTGCTGTTACTTTCTAAATATGCAGTAACCGTATTTCTTCCGTAAATATAATTTGCCATTTTACAATTCAACTCTTTCTTTATACATATTCCATAATTCATCCAGACGTTCAAAGTCTTCTTTAAGGTAAAGATAACCCCACAAACTCTCAAATCCTGTAGCAACACGATAATCGATCATATCTGCATTTTTAGCCATAGAACGACTCTTAGCATTACGACCACGCTTGTAATAAACCAATTCATCTTCTGTGATGATACCTTCATCTAAGAGCTGTGTCATAAACTCTGCCTGTGCTGAAGCAGAAACAAATAAGGTCGATGTTTCCTGCATCTTCTTCAGTTGATTGTAGCCCAACTCAATAAGATAAGAACGCACTTGCAGGGATAAATAGGCATCGCCTAGAAAAGCTAAGACGTTTCCTGATTGATGAATCATAGAACACCTTTTTCAATTAATGATTGACGGAATGCATCCGCATCATCAAATCGTTTTTCTTGTTTTGCTAATTCCCAATTCTGAAGTAATGCTTTTTCTTCATCTGTAAACTGTGTTAATTCAAAGGTGAGTCCTAAGATATTAAGCATTTTAATCAGTGTGTTCATGTTCATTGATAAAGCATTCAGATCATACTGGCTTCTTAAACTTTGATTCACACGTTTAATGGCTTCATTCATATGAACCATTGCATTGGCAACATTCATATCATCTTCCAACTGCTCCATAAACAGTTCAAACAAGTCGTTATCATACCCTTGAGCTAGTTCATCATTAAAGCTTAAGAGCTTCAGTGAGACCTGTTTAAACAAGGTACTGATGCGTTGTACATCCTTAGTCACTTGTTGTAAAACATCATCACTCAAATTCAGTATCAAACGATAGTGTGTAGAGAGTAATAACATGCGTGTAATGTTAGTTCCAAATGAATCAATGTAATCCTTAGCCCATGTGACATTACCCAGTGATTTACTCATCTTTTCCCCATCAATATTAACCATGGCATTATGCACCCAGAAATTTGCAATATCATGATGATGTACAGCCTTTGCTTGTGCAGACTCATTTTCATGATGAGGAAATCTTAGATCAACCCCACCCCCATGAATATCAATCAAGTTTGTTTTAAACTCATCCTGAATCATCACAACACATTCCGTATGCCATCCAGGTCTTCCCTGACCCCATGGTGAATCCCATTTGATACCTTCATCATCGGTATCTTTCCACAATACAAAATCCAGTGAGGATTCTTTTTGCATGTTTTCTTCAATGCGTGCACCGATGCGTAAAGCATCAATGTTTTGTGATGATATCACCCCATAGTCATCAATTCGATTCACACGGAAATATACATCCCCATTGTTTTCATATGCAAAATCAAGTGCTATCAATTCTTCGATAAACGCAATAATATGATCCATGCTTTCTGTCACTTGTGGTGTTGCATCTACGATTTCAGCATTCAATCCTTTACGAACCGCTTCATAAGCATCAATGTAGCGCTGTGCAATCACACTCTCATCAACACCTTCATCCATTGCTTTTTGAATGATGCGATCATCCACATCGGTATAGTTGGAAACATAGTGAACATCCAGTCCCTTTTCCACTAAAATTCTACGAAGCAAATCAAAAACAACAATCGGACGAGCATTTCCAATATGTGGGTGATTGTACACGGTAGGCCCACATACATACATCGAAATATGACCTTCCTTAATTGGTATTAACGTTTCTATTTTATTATTTTTTGAGTTATATAGTTTCATATGCTACCTACTTCCACAAACTATTATACCATAGAAGTAAGCCTTGATAAGCGTTTGAATCCCTTAGCAACCCCATGCTTTCTAAGGCATCACAAATCATTAATTACCCCCTTTTAATTTTAGCCATAAATTTCATAGCACCCTTTGTTTACAAAAATAAGCAAGAGTATGCGTTCCCCTAAAGTTGCAGCTAATTTTTTTGAACTGGTTTAATTATCTCATAAAAGAACCCTATTAATGTAAGCGCTTTATCAGTGTAGAGCTAAGTCACCTGTTTATAACGATAATCGAAGCCCATTAAGAGGGTATATGTGAAATATGAAGATGCTTGTAACTACTGCCAAGGCATAAAAAAAACTCACAGCGTGAACTGTGAGTTTTAGGATCTAATTTGAGATTAGAATTTTGAAGCAACGTAGTTTGCTGTACGTACTAATTGGTTAGTATATGATGCTTCGTTATCATACCATGATGCAACTTTAACAACTGTTACTCCACCTAGTGATGTAACTTTTGTTTGTGATGCGTCAAATAGTGAACCTTCTGTGATTCCGATGATATCTGAAGAAACGATTGGCTCTTCTGTATATCCGTATGATTCGTTAACTGCTGCTTTCATAGCTGCGTTAACTGCGTCTGCTGTTGTATCTTTTTCAACAACTGCAACAAGTTCTGTGATTGAACCTGTGATTACTGGAACACGGTGTGCTCCTCCATCTAATTTTCCTTGTAATTCAGGGATAACTAAACCGATTGCTTTAGCTGCACCTGTTGTGTTAGGAATGATGTTTGCTGCTGCTGCACGAGCACGACGTAAGTCGCCACCTGCGTGAGGAGCATCTAATGTATTTTGGTCATTAGTGTAAGCGTGGATTGTTGTCATTGTTCCTGAAACAATTCCGTACTCATCGTTTAATACTTTAGCCATTGGAGCTAAACAGTTTGTTGTACATGAAGCACCTGAGATGATTGTTTCTGAACCATCTAAGATTTCGTGGTTTGTGTTGAATACAACTGTTTTGATGTTTCCTGATGCAGGAGCTGAAATAATAACTTTACGTGCTCCAGCTTCTAAGTGAAGTCCAGCTTTTTCTTCTGATGTGAAGAATCCTGTACATTCGATAACTACGTCAACACCTAATTCTGCCCATGGTAGGTTCTTAGGATCGCGTTCTGAAAGAACTTTGATTTCTTTACCATCGATTAAGAAACCTCCGTCCACAACTTTAACGTCTTTGTCAAAACGTCCTTGTGCTGAGTCATATTTTAATAGGTGCGCAAGTGTTGCTGCATCTGTTAAGTCGTTGATTGCAACAATTTCCATATCTGTTGAATTTGAAATTAAACGTGTTGCTAAACGTCCGATACGACCGAAACCGTTAATTGCTACTTTTACTGTCATAGTGTAAATCCTCCTTATATCCTGACTTCCTAATTATATACTAGATATGGACTTGGGTCAATTAATGCAAAAAACAAAAAAGCCCTTTAAAAGAGCTTCTAATTGATATTATGAATGTTTTCACTATCGATTGTGAATATTTGGATTTGTTTATCGCCACTAATACATGTCTGTATTGAGCACGGGCTTACTAAATGCATTGAATGCTGAGTATGATGATATGATTTTTATATGAAATAATCGTTCAAACAATTCTTTATCATTCACTCTCGCTAAAATCACCGTTTCATTACTTACTTTAATGTGAGGCAATAACTTCTGAATTTTCTCACTGCTGTTGGTACGGTAGATAATACGATTCTTACCCTTTGCAATAAATGATAAAAGTCGTAAGAGCGTTCCTGACTTATCATAACAAGATTCCAACACCTCAACATAGTGTGGATGGTTGATGATGCGAAGATACCCCAGTAACTTTTGATCTTGCATATAACCAATATACTTTCCATTTAGAAATTGAGCATCACGCTTCATACGATCAAAATCTTGCACATTACGAGAAAAGTACCCCGTAAAGTAAGCACTGTAAGTATCGTATACAGTTTTTAGGTCTTGTGATGGTGGATCTAAGACTATCCCTTGAATGTCAAATTCAGGAATCATTTGCGTTGGAATATTACAAACTTGCTGATCAATGACGGCTTCAAACCCGTGACTTTCAAGAAAGTCATTTTTATCAGAACGTATCAGCGTGATTAAATCACGATGTTCTAATGTTTCCAAAAGATCACACATGGACGCTTCACTATAAGCAAGAGCTGGGGTGATGTAAGACACCCTTAATTTCTTGTCGTGCAGATTGAGTATTTTCTTTTGAACGTGCATAAAAGATCCATCCTCAGAGTAATGAATCAGATCCTGATTGAAATAATGTTTGAAATACAATTGTTCATAAGCACTTAATCCTGGATTCAAACCCTGCTGTAGGCGTGTTTCTTCCATGGTAAGTTTCATCTTATTCAATAATTCGTCATGATTAAATGCAGTCAAGATAAACCCTCCTATNNAAAGTTTCTAATATAACTTTTGTACCATAATCTACTCCAGTTTTTGAGAATACGCCATTATCTGTAATAAACGAATAATTAAAACACCAAAACCGGAAAGATATTTCCTTCCGGTTTTCTGCTAAATGACGATTATCCGTAAAATAATGATTCATCGTTATCCCGCCTTTTAAGTGACAAAAAGCCTTTCGGCTTTTATTCTGTGTCTGGCTTAGAATCTCTTTGCGTAAATTCTACGTCAATTATATCACTATTACTTTTTCTTTGGTATTGATTAGATTGCGTTGTTTCTTCTTCAAACGGATTCGATTGAGTGGGGTTTTTGCGTGGTCTGAATAGTCTTAAAACCATTGATATCAGCCATACCACCATCAATATTTTGAAAATGCCTGGCATAATCATAACTAGAAATGCAATCATAAATATTATGTATAAGTTTCCCATGTACCCACCACCTTTGAATAAATTATAGCATATTCAAAATTGAACTGTGTGATTTTGTGAAAGGTCACAAATTAATCTTGAGGCTCTACTAAAGCTTTTGCAAGTTCAGCAATTTTCTTGAAACGGTGTTGAAGCCCTGATTTGGAAAGGGTAATTCCATACTCTTCTTTATACTCATAAAGCAATTCATTAAGGCTTGCTTCAGGATGGTTCATCCTTAAGTTCGCAACTTGCATCAATTTTTCATCGATATGCGAGAATTGATCGTTTTGTATTAATAAGTAAATATCATCCAGCTGTGAGTTCCCTGCTTTGATGGTTTTCATCTCATTAGCAACTTCACAGTTATCAAGACGTGTTAGAGAGTTTCTAAAATCACGTTGAATACGCTCATCTTCAAACTTCATCAAATTGTTTGATGCCTGACATAATCTCAGGAAATCACCTATCTTTTCTGCTTGTTTAACATAAGCCACATAACGATTACGACGTTTCACCATCTTCGCATGTAGATCTTCACCATTCATCAAATCTAAGATGAAAAGACTTAACTTTTCATCCAATGTTGATATTTCCATATGATAGTCTGAACGTGTGGGCGCATTGATGCTTCCCGATGCTAAAAATGCACCGGTTAAATAACTGCGCTTACAACATGGATTCAGTGTAATTGGAGCAAAGGGTGTATTACGCATCCCTTGTGATGAGTAAATTCCTAAGTCTTCCAATATCTCGATTGCCTTACTTAAAACAGTTAAAATATAAATATTATTCTTTTTCAATTGCTGTTTCTTTTCCACACTCAATTCAATTTCGACATCATAACGATCCTTAATCGCTGAGAATAGATATTTAGCAATGGTTGCATTTTCAATTTTAATTTGCAGTTGCATACTGCGATTTACAATCAACAAGTTAGAGTTGATATGTAGAAACGAGGATAACTGTGCCCTTTGACAGCATGGCTCCAAAGGTTGATTGGTTATTTCTCGTTTTACTTCTGAACTAAAGGACATTCTATCGCCTCCATAACTTCCTTAAATCCTGTATAGATTTTGTCCACATCATGCCAAGCGATATTATTCTCATAGGAGAGTAAACTTTGGTAAAGAATCGGATAGTCATGTTCTTTCTCAACGAAAAGAACACGATACAGATCATCCTCACCATAAACATCAAGAACTTCTTGTGGCAGTTCATCATTAGCTCCAACCACCAGGTCAAAATGATCAACCCCATGTTTGAGTAACGCATTAACATGATCTTCTGCACTGTAGCCCTGTGTTTCACCAGCCTGACTCATCGCATTAACATAGTAAACTTTTTTTGCTTTTGTTTTTTGTAAAGCTTCTTTTATTTTGGGAACAATCACATTGGGGAGTATCGATGTATATAAAGAACCAACTCCAAAGATAATAACATCGGCTTCCATAATTGCTGCAACAGACTCGGGTGTTGCCTCAACATGAACATCATAATAAACCTCTTGAATGTGATTTTGATAAATAGGAATGTTGGATTCCCCACGGATGATGGTACCATCCGACATGCGTGCACATAAAGCAATCGTATCCTCAGATGAAGGAATGATGGTTCCTTTTACTGATAATACCTTTGAAACAGAAGTAATGGCATCCATAAAGTTACCTGTCGTATCTGTTAGTGCAGTTAGTATTAAGTTACCCAGGTTATGCCCTGCTAACTGTGATCTGATATCGTCTTTAAAACGATAGTTCATGATGTCTCCTAAAAGGGTCTCACTTTCCGCAAGACTTAACATCACGTTTCGAATATCCCCCATCGCAGGAATGTTAAATTCCTCACGAAGACGCCCGGTACTACCACCATCATCAGCCACTGTTACAATGGCAGATAGGTCGAGTTCATCATAGCGTTTTAATGCTCTAAGCAGTGATGATTGTCCCTTACCACCACCCAAAACAACAACTTTCATTACTTGCTGACCTCAACAACATCACGATGATCTTTATACGCTGTATACTCTTTACGATAATGATTGTAAAGGTAATTTGCTACAGAGACAGAACGGTGTTGACCCCCTGTACACCCAATCCCAATGGTTAAGTGATGTTTGTTTTGCAGTGCATACTCTTGAATCGAGAAGTCTAAGAATCGCTCCAACTCTTTGAGGTATTCCTGGGTTTTCTCTTGATCAATAACATAGTTATAAACTGCAGCATCATTACCCGATTGAACACGCAATTCTTCAACCCAATAGGGATTCTCTAAAAAGCGTACATCAAATACTAAGTCCGCATCACGTGGTAATCCTTTACGATATCCAAATGAAATAAAGGAGATTGAGAGAATTGATTCTTTATCATTTACTTTAAAGAAACGTTCCAAACGTGAACTGAGTTTTGAAACCGTTAAGAATGTGGTATCAATGATGATGATTGCCGAAGACTTGATGTTGGAGAATTCTAAAATCTCAGCATCAATTGCTTCCTCCAGTGAGTTTGCCACATTAGCAACGATCAGTGGATGATTACGACGGTTGTACTTATAGCGCAGTAATAACTGTTCTTTAGACGCATCTAAAAAGAGTACGATTAATTCGCAATCCACATTTTTAAAAGCATTGTAAAATCTTTCAAAATCATTAGCAGAAACTGATAATGCAAGATTGTTAAAATGACCATCTTTCAGTTGACTGATTTCGTCAATTAAATAATTTAATAACATGGATGGAAAACGATCAATGCAATGGTATCCAATATCTTCCAATACTGCCATAGCAGACGTTTTTCCTGCCCCTGATAAACCTGTAACTAATACGACTTTATTTTTCTTCATATATGCCACCTCTATAGCCTATTATAGCAAAAATCTAAGGTTATACCTTAGATTTTAGATTTTGTATATATGCAAATGCATTTTGTGCTGCAACAGCACCATCAGATGTTGCTGTAACGATTTGACGAAGGTGTTTTGGAATGACATCCCCTGCTCCAAAAATTCCTGGAATAGCAGTTTCTAGACGGTCATTAACCAGTAAGTATCCTTCTTCATCCGTAACATTACGTCCTTCTAAGAATTGCGTAGCTGGAATCGCACCAATATATGGGAATACTCCAGTTGCTGGTATATCCATGATATCACCAGTTTCTACACTCTTGAATTTCATTCCTGCAATCTTACCATCTTCAATGATGTAAGATTCCGGTGTGTGTTTACGAATAACATTAATCTTATCATTACTCAATACTTGGTTTTGAGCTGAAACATCACCTCTAAACACATCACGACGAAT
>DEPV01000018.1:0-3257 GCA_002358955.1 Erysipelothrix sp. UBA3383
TTACTTCTTAGCTACTCGATTTTGCTTTCATAGATGCTTATAGATATGGTGAAGAAGCATAAGAGTAAGAAAATAGATGAATTTAGGTAGCGACATAAACCAAATAAAATAAAAAGTTTAAATAAAAGAGATGTTATTTCACAACCCTTTCACAAACGATTACCCACAAGTAGTGATTTATTAGCCTTTTAAATTAATTGAGTAAGAGCTTAATCTAGTTTCAATTTCTTATAAAGCCTTGTAAGAGTAGCTATGAGCACCAATAAGTATACAGAATGAAGTAGTATAACGGCTGATTCACATATTGTTAAGGTTAAATAATAAATCACGTTTTTATGCTTTGTCACAATATAAGATTCATTCGTAAAAAGGACCTCCCCTATAATGAAAATATAAGTAGAGCTTAATAATACTAGAAAAGGGGGAGAAAAATGGATAATTCTAGACTATTTAAGAAATTTATTGGCCTTATATTAGGTTTTTCAATGATGATTACGTCAACTGTAATGATTGCAGCAAGTGATAATAAAGATATCGTTGAACAATATAATAACAATGATGTACTTTCTGTAACGACAATTTCTTATGAGCAATCAGAAGCAAAGGTTCGTTTTAAAGTGGATACACTTCAGGAAGGTGTAAATATTAAAGGTATATTGGATGATCAAGAAATACTTTATCCTGTGGATACTGAATTTACTTACACTAAAAATGGATTGTATAAGCTAAGGTTAGTATATGATAAAACGTTTGTACCTTTTACAGAGACTACAGACGGTTCTAGTGAGGCAGTAAGTAATGAAACTAAGGAGTCAGAAGTACTGCGTGATTTAGAACTTGCAATGAGTTTTGAATTGAAAGACATTGTGAGTCAAGTAAATACTCGAGCATTTATGGATAACGGTTTTGAAATAAGACCCATATCGAATAAATCCATAAAAGATACTGTGTCCATTGGGCTTAGTGATAAGAATGCTGCATTTTTAGATACTAGTGACTTTGAAGATGATAATACCAAAGAAAGTGAATTTCTATTAGAACTGAAACTTAACCCAAATAAAGATACAAAAGGTGAGCAAAAGTTTACACTGAGCATACCAAAGGGTTTTGCATTGACCCAAGATACTTTAGAAACTTTAGGTTCAGGACAAGTATTTAGCGATCTTAATGTTGATTATGCAGGTGTTTATAACAGTGATACGAAATTATTCTCATGGTATGAAGGAAAATTCGAAACAATTGTTACGATGACACTGAATGATGAAGTAAGACAAGCGATAGCCTTTGATATTAAAGTGTATCAAGATTTCAATTATGTTAACACAAATGTTGAATCAGCAAAGGTGGACTACAATTTTATCTTAGATTCCAATCTTAACGACAAGGTGTCATCACTTAAAATGACGAAGAGTTTTGCCAGTGAAGGGCTTTATTTTACTCCGGGTGATTCAAATGGGATTAAAGGATCTGTTGATGAAAGTGGTAATAGCTTATTTACCTTTACAGATGCAAGGGTCCTTTATGAGAATTGGGATGGATTAGCACTTCCTAAGGCAGTTAAACCCATTAAAATGACCATGAATCTTAATAAACTGGCGAATAATTATCCGGTTAATAACTTTGTTGCAGAGATACCCATTCCATATGGATATGAACTGTACTTGGGAATGGATGAGCTTCCTAGACTAGTAGCTCCTAATGGTAATAATGATGGGGAACTATTAGACATTAATGTACTGACAACAAGCGGCTGGTTCATTCCACAAAAAGCGAGTGGGTCACGAGTTAATGATTATATTAGAATTAATTTAAGTAAGGATATAGCACGTGGCTTACTACAAAACTTCTCTAGTGAAGATGATGAGGAAGCAGCAGTATTAACCTATTACATTAAACGTGTGGATTATGAACCGGATGGACCCAACTGTGGGTACCCGGGTTATCCTGAATGTAAGATGTATGATTTGGCCTATGATCGCAATGGTGAGACTTTGGTCAGTGATGATTTCATTCGATACTTTAATACACCGTATGATAATTCAGCACAGACAAGTTATCAAAAAGGAAAACTTGCCATCTCTTATCCTTATGAAGAAAGTAATGAGATGTATAATTTTGATTTTCCAAATGTGAAGATTACGAAAACACGACAAAATGTTAAATTGGGACCTACCTTTGTTACAGATGATCTGAAGGCGTTTAATGTTCGAAAAGGGTATATTATGGCGTATAGTTTTCCAGATATGACTCAGGATTTCTTGGACCGTAACCCCATCACCTTATTCAATGATGATCTTGAATTGGATAAAAATGCTTATATCTTAATATTCTCTCGTACTTCAGATCAATTGAAAACTTATGATTTATACAAGTCTTCAACAGCTGATAAGAAGGTATTGCAACCATTAACCTTAACAGAAGATATGTATGGTATTGGGATTATGTATACCAATGTGTTAAAAAATCCGGATAATGTCTTTGATTTTATGGATGTTGGAATGCAGATTAGTACTGATAATAAACCAAACTACAATAATGAGGAAGAAAGTTTTACAATCGTAAGTAATGTGAACTTTGATTGGAATCCTGATCAAGATAATACAGATTCTGCCATTACTAAATATACAAAAGTAACACTAGTACCACGTACTAATCAAATTGTTAATACACTTGATGATTTTAGTGATACCACAATTGCAATGGGACAAGCTTATGATGAGCCGTATATGAAAGGGAATCTTGTCATTCCTGATTTTTATACAAGCATTGAGAATGCACGTTTAGACATTAATCCTGAAGATAATGTGAATGCTTTACAATTTGCTTCAGCAATTCAAGTCAGTGGAAAAGGTGTGATTGAATATAAAATTAATGGTGATGATACCTTATATACAATGCCTTATGAGAATAATGCAATCAATGATTTTGCTGAGGTTGATTATTACAATGAAGAATTTATAACTGATTTATCAATTGTGCCTGATGGCTTTGATGATAACCTTAATGGTAATGAGATTGAATGGTCACTTTATCTAGATGATAGAGTACCCAATGAGATCTATCGAAATAATGATGGAGAGATTGAAACTATAGAACCTGATTTGATTGAATCGATTGAAGTAAGTTCTGTATTAAGAGATGGAGCTAATCAAGAGATTATTGCACCTTCTACAAATGGTAAAACACCACAACTCAAACGCTTGATGGATTCTGTAGTTGCAGTGGATACAGATAATTCAAGTCAAATTATTCAAATG
>DEPV01000018.1:3274-12118 GCA_002358955.1 Erysipelothrix sp. UBA3383
AAAACAGAGAAGCCACTATTTACAATGGGTACAGCACTTGATCTTGATAAACTCTTGTTTGAGGGTAAAGACTTTGGATTAAACTATCTTGAATTGATACAAGGTGTGGATACATCTACTAAGGACATTGCTAATCCAAAAGACTTTGAAGGCCTTTTAGCAATGATAAATAGAATTCAGGTTAAGATTATAAATGATGATGGTACTTCTGGAAAAAATCTAACTTTACTTATTAATGTGTTAAATACCATGGATGGTAGTAGCCGTACTATAAGAGAATCTTTAGATTTAAGAACAAGCAGTCCATTTATGTATGAAATTGAACTTAGTGATGAAGAAGTAGTCAGTGATTTCTCTTATTCAACTGATCTTTATTATGATGGAAATAGGGATGCACAAATAGCATTGGAGTTTTTTACAGATCAAATTATTAATCCAAATACTCCATTAGGTACTACGCTGAAAGATCAAGAAAGTATTGCGATTCCGATGTATATGGCCACACGTACCGCTGTTGATTACGGTAATAAAATATCACAGTTCACGGGACGTTCTGCGATCTTTAAAGGAAAGAATGATCTTGAAACTTATTTAGAATCCAACTTTAAAATGGAGCAATTAAATACGGATTACACAATTGCTGATAAAGACTTTAAGTTTGCATTTATTGAAGATAACCGTCCGTTTGATAAACCAGTTTTAAGTACTAATTTTAGTATCGAAGCAGGTTATGAAAATATGTATGATGCGAGATTAGAACTTGATCATGAGGAAGCAAGTAAGTTGTATTCCATCATTGGTTTAATGAATATTAAATCTATTGCGGGAGACTTAGATTTTGTAGGAACTGTAGAGTATCAAACTTATAATGAATCTACTGATGAAACACAAAATTACAGGGTTGAGGTCGATGCTTTAAATCAAGATATAGCATTTGATATGAGTGATGATGAATACCTAATAAATGTGATTGTATACATTGATGATATGAATGGTGTTCAGACTAAAAACACTTACCAATTTAACTACTATCTAAAAGATAAAATGAGTCAAACTCAATTTAGAGAAGCAGGGAGTCTAGTTGATATTCCCGATGGATATTTCTTGGGAAATGATCAGGCTATCACCAAAGCACAATTTAAACTCAGCTATACAGCAGGAGGAGTTGCTAAAACTACAGGAAGTTCTAAAGGAACATCAATTTCATTCTATGAACCGGAAGATAAGTTCATTCTAACACCCAATAAAAATGTTGAAACTTTAAGATATTTTAAAGGATATGAGATTGATGAGCGTGGTGAATCACTTGCTGGGTTTGAATTTAAAAACTATAGAGAAAGTAAAACTTATGAGGATGTTACTTTCAGTCTTGATGTAGATGAGGAAAACAAAGCCCTCTTAACACTAACCGATGGAATATTAATTGGTGATTCATTGGGTTCTGGATGGGTTCAGGTAAGTACGAATAAAACAGAAAGAGAATACGCTTTTGTTGAAGGAACACAAACGCTCAAGTTTGATTTAGATGCTGATGAATGGGTTACTGAACTTAAAGTATTCTTTAACACCTTACCAATGGCTAAGACTCAAGAAGGCCACAAAACATCAGTATACCTGTTGATCATGAATGATATTCAAGATGCAATCAAAGATGGGACACAGCTATTAAAACCGACAACGTTTGACTACACCTTAACATTTGATGGTAGTGAAAAAATAGAAGCGACACAAATGGGTAAAAGTGCAGTGGTAGGAACACTGGAAGATCCAGGAACCTTGAAAGATTACCCGCTATGGTTTACAAGCAGTCAGGAAAAAATTATGGAACAATTTTCTGAAGTGAGTTTAGGCCAGCGTCAAACATTTGCTCACTATCCAAAAATTGGGTGGGAGACAGTGAATCGTCATATGGCACCCGATACCATTAAGGCAACGAATTTTAAACTCTACTATGTAATCTCTGATAAATTTGATTATGTAGAAGGCAGTGCGATTTTTATCAATAATTCAGAAACTGAAGTTGAAGTTAAGACAAGTATTAAGAAAATAGAAGGCAAATCAGAGTATCTATTAATTATTGAATTTGAGGAAGATTACAGTCATACTCTGACTGAATTAAAAGAGAACGATAATGCTAGTGGTAATTTTGCATTAGGTACTGTTGCATTTAGAACTATTCTTAATAGTATAGAAGCAAATCCGAATATGACTGCTGTATTAGCAAGTTATATTGATCTTGGATATAATCTTGCATTTGATGAAAGTGAGTTTGGATACACTCACGATACCAGTCAATACTTAAACCTTTATCAAGAGTATGGCATTGGTAGTGAACATTACAATCAATTCTTAGAAATTGGTAAGGGACAAGAATTCTCAATCGTAGCACCTGAAAATGGTACTGTTTATACAAGGGCTAAATCAAACAATTACAATGGTCTAAGTGCTAGTGGTACTTATTTAAGTGACTTTGGAGAAGAGGTCAACATTGTTACCACCAATGAAGGTATGGATGTTTATATTCCAATTCCACGTAAAGACTTAAGCTTTGATATCGATATCAACAATCAAGTGAAGTCTGAGTTTGATATGTTCCTACAAGGGCCACTGCAAATAAGTAATCCCAATAATATTAAGTATACTGTACGTTACTCAGAATCTGATTACAGTAAGGATAAGTCTGATTTTGGTACTTATGATCCTGCAAAACGAAATGATTATACAATGGTGTTAATTGAACTTGAGGATACTAATGATCCAGGTTTACTTGCACAATTTACTTTACCGCTTGCCAGTGCACTGAATCGAGATGTACAGGGAATGGCACAAAGTGCAGTATCTTATAAACTGAAGAGTGAATCAGAAATGAGTCTTACAAATACAGTTAACTATAAGGTGAATAATATCATTATTAGTGGTACTGTTTGGCATGATCGTGATAATAACCAAGTACTTAATTATGATGGCTTGGATCAAATCATGACTAACTATAAAGTAACACTAACTGATCTTGATGATGAGGGTATTGTTTACACCATTGACCAAGCGGATATTAGTTTTGGACGTTATCAATTTGATGTCCCAGGAGGAAGATACAGACTCCAAGTTTATCAAGGGGATTATCTAAAAGATGATGAACTCATCTTTGTAAAACCAAATAATGGCTTAAATAGCAACAGTTCACACGTTGATGAGCAGGGAATAAAAATTATTGATGCTAGAGATGTGGGAGAAGTACCTGTTAATGCAGGATATCGATATAACCTGGATGGTGCTGGGGCTATTCTTGAGGATGTGGTGATGTGGGTAGGTGATACAGAAATCATTGAAACATCCAATCCATACCATCTTAATGTCTCTATCCATGATCAAGAATTTATTAATAATGAGGGTGAGATGATTGCACGTGTTATTGATAATATTCCACGAATCGAAGCATATAAACCAGGGTCATTTAATGTTATTTATAGTTACCCAAATACTGATGGTGCAACTGTAACAACAATTTTTAAAGTTACAGTTAAAGAAAGATATGATGTTACTTATGCAGTGCTTAATCAAGGTGAAGGAATACTTGTTGCACATCCTGATAATGATACTGCAGATCCTATGAATGCTTTCTTAGAATATGTAAGAAATGAAAAACAACCTGAAGATAATAAAGTACAGTTTGTACCTGATGCAATTGGTAATACTAACAGTGAAGGTCGATACATCTTTGATGGATGGCTACTTGAAAATGGAACACAGGTAGATCTTGATACATATAAAGTTAATAAGGATACAGTATTCTATGCAAGCTTTGCACTAGATACAACAAACCAAGGAATTGCTGATAAGTATAAAGTTAAGTTTACCTATCTAACAGAAGATGGATTGGGTAATGGTAATACTGGATTACCAATCTTCAGTGAAACCGCGATTCGATATATTGATCCAAGTCTTGAGGGTGAAGCTTTAAATGACATCTCTAACCTTGATGAAAACCTTAAAGTAGCACCACTCACTTTACAAGCAATACCTCAGACTAAAGAAGGTTATGTCTTTAAGCAATGGCTGGATGAAGATGGTAATGCTTATTCTAGTGAAGATCTATTAAATACCCAATTTGATAAAGATACTGTATTTACAGCAGACTATGAATTAAAAAACTACATTGTTAAATATGAAGTAGCATCAGGCTTTGGTACATTAAGTCCTGCTAATCATGAAGAAATTGTAAGCTATGGAGAAAGTGTAAAAGAGTTACCACAGCCAATCAAGGAAACGGTGGGAACTGTAGATTACATCTTTGATAGTTGGGTCTATGAAGATGGTACAGAAGTTGATTTTGACACCTTTACAGTATCCTCTGATATCACACTTTATGCCAAGTTTGGAAAAGATACAACACAAGATGGAATCTTGGATATTTACCAAGTTCGTTTTGAATATATTACATTGGATAATAAAGGAAATGGTAATATTATACCAAAACCTTTTGTTGAATATGTAACTCGATATATTGATCCAACTCTTACTGGTGAAGCTTTGAATGCTAAAGAAAACTTATCTCAAGATATCGCTGTTTCACCAAAAACAGCACAGTCTAATCCAGATACTTCTGAAGCATACCAATTTGTGCAATGGAGTGATGGTACACGTACCTATCTTACTGGAGAAGTGATTCTTCAATATACATTTAGTGATGATACTGTATTTACAGCAGAGTATCAGAAATATGAATATAAAGTTAAGTATGAACTTGAAACTGATATTGGAATCTTAGAGCCTGAAGGGTTCATTGAAACTGTAGAACATGGGGATGTTCTACAAGAGGTTCCACTAGC
Source organism: Erysipelothrix sp. UBA3383 (assembly GCA_002358955.1). GTDB lineage: Bacteria > Bacillota_I > Bacilli_A > Erysipelotrichales > Erysipelotrichaceae > Erysipelothrix. The sequence goes on from DEPV01000018.1 coordinate 8,104, forward strand.
AAGTAATCAAGTTGTTGATGGTCTTGCATATATCTTTGATACTTGGGTATTAGAAGATGGTACACCTATTGATATTAGTACCTATAGAATTCAAGATAATCAGACACTTTATGCACGTTATGAAAAAGATACTAATAATGATGGTATCGCTGATGTATATCAAGTTCGATTTGAATATCGCACACTTGATGATAAGGGTAATGGTAATGTAAATGAGTTAGCGTTCACAGAATATGTAACTCGTTATATTGATCCAACACTGGAAGGGGATGAATTAAATGATCCTTCAAACTTATCAAGGGATAAAGCAGTAAATCCACTAAGCCTACAAGACAATCCAAAAACTACTACAGGTTATGATTTTGTACAATGGATTGATCAAAATGACCGCAGTTATGATAATGGTCAAACCATACTTAATACACTATTTGCAGAAGATACTATTTTTACAGCAGTGTATGCACGTCAACAATTTGAGGTGACTTATGCACTTGAAAATGACTTTGGTAGCTTAGACCCTGATAACCATAAAGAAGTAGTATTATATGGTGATACAGTTGAAGATGTTCCAAAAACAAATAAACAAACTGTTGATGGTATTGATTACATCTTTGATACATGGGTCTTAGAAGATGGTACTAAAGTTGATCTTAATACCTATAAAGTTTTAGGAAATGTAACACTTTACGCACGATTTGGTAAGGATACATCTCAAGATGGCATCTTGGATATTTACCAAGTTCGCTTTGAATACCGTACATCGGATGGTTTAGGAAATGGTAGTGATGATGTATTTGTTGAATATGTCACACGTTATATCGATCCTACATTGCCAGAAGATGAACGTAATCATCCTGATAACTTATCAAAAACTGCAAGTGTAAAACCTACACAAGCAGTACAAACACCATTTACAATGGAAGCTTATCAGTTTGATGGTTGGATCACCAACCAAACCCCAAATAGAACATACACTAATTCTGAAGCAATACTTCAGGATGAGTTTAATGAAAATGAAATTATCTTTACTGCTCAATACAGTAAGGTAACATCACCTAACCCCCCTACAGAAGACAAACCAACGGAGAATGAGGTTGTCAAACCAGGTGATGCTAATCAAGATGGTACACTACCAGGAACCGGTATTGAATCTGACAATACCATGCTCTACGCAGTTCTGAGTGTATTATCAGGTTGTTTCATCATCCTATTTAAACGTCGTAAGAAATCAATTCAGAAGCATCAATAAGATCTCTTCTTCTGAACTCATCCATTGATCCATCAGTTGCATTGATTGATCGATGTCTTCGACACATTTAAATCTTATCCTGAAATGGGATTAGTGAATGTTGAAAGTATTGATTAAGAGCGTGCGCAAGCATGCTCTTTTTTCATTGTACGTATTACAAAATATTGTTTTGAACTTTATTAATTTAACATAAAGAATAAGTTCTTAACAAAGAGATTATAATTCGAAGATATTGTAACAAGGCTCTAACCTAAGGTTGATAGTTTCTTCATATCGTATCGGTATGATGAATCTGTAAGTTTTAGGAGGAAAAAGATGAAGAAGATATTTTCGTTTATTTTAGTATTAGGGCTACTTTTTAGTACATTGCAGTTTAAAACTGTAGATGTCAGTGCAAGTGAGCAACGTGTTACAATTATTGAAAAGAAAGATGAGTGGTCTTATTACAATGAAGCACCCACACAATTACCAGGTGATGACTGGTATAAAATAGATTATGATTCAAGTTCATGGAAAGTAGGACATGGGATTTTTGGGTATAAAAATACGACACCCTTTGATACTGGTTTAAACTATGGACCTGATGCAGATAATAAGTATCCAACGTATTTCTTTAGAAAAACATTCAATCTTGATCTGGATGTATTGAAGCAATTGGATACGATGGTGTTTAATTTAAATGCCGATGATGGGGCAATTATTTTCCTAAATAACCAAGAAGTGATGCGATATAACTACCCTGAGAATACTCCGATTGATTATACCAAAGGGGTTAGTGCTTTAGGGGGCAATGGGAAAGTCTATAATGAGTTTGAAAAGTCGATTGATGAATTGACACTTGTAGATGGTGAGAATACAATTTCAGTTGTATTGTTTCAACAAAAACCTGATAGTTCTGATGTTGCTTTTGACTTAGAACTGTATGCAGAAGCAAAGGTGCTTGATTATACACCGCTACGTCTATCACAAACATTTTACGGGGATATTGAAACTCAAAAAGGATTCACATGGCATACTGAAGATGAAGCAGGTAGCAGTATTAGATATATACAAGCAAATGCAAATCCAAATGCTATTGGAGATGATTTTTTAGTAGAAGGTCTTTCCAATAAGAAGGCAGGTATAAAAGGTTATACTCATAAAGTAGTACTTGATAATCTTGAACCTAATACTCAATATTGGTATCAAGTAGGAGATTCACAAAAAGATATTTGGAGCGATATTTATTCCTTTGAAACAGGAAGTCAAAAAGAAGATGTTAATTTTGCTTTCATTACCGATTCCCAAGGATGGGAAGATGAACACTACAGTTTAAGTGGTGAAACAATGAGACAAGCGATTAAGACACTACCAAACCTGGATTTCTTTATTCAAGGTGGAGACCTGGTGGATACATCAGCGAATGATTCACAGTGGAATTCCCTGTTTGAAAGAGCGAGTGATGTTTGGGCTAACTATACCGTCATGACTGTATCAGGAAACCATGATACTGAAGATGAAACGTTTAATGATCACTTCAATTATGAGTATCCAAACCAAGATACTAAAGAAGGAACTTATTATTCCTTTGACTACAATGATGTTCACTTTGTAATGTTAAATACCAACGATGCCAATCGTAATGGTATGGGACAGGGTCAAGTGGATTGGTTGCGTCATGATTTAGAACAAGCTCAGAAAAATGGAGCACAGTGGATTATTGTTACCATGCATAAAGGGACTCAAACTGTTGCGACTCATATTGATGATTCTGATGTTGTAGCTATGAGGGCACAATTACAACCTATCTTTACTGAGTATAATGTTGATTTAGTACTTCAAGGACATGATCATGTTTATTCACGTACAGTTCCTTTAGATGGTTTAAAACCAGAATTGAATGTGAATTCATTCGTGAGTTCAGATTCAAAAGTGTTGAGCAATCCATTAGGTACTACATACCTGAATGCAAACTCCAGTGGGGTTAAGTTCTATCAACCATGGAGTGATGAGGATATTGCGAAGTATCAAGTGTATCCTGATGTTAAACTTCAAGATAGTAAACAAACTTATGTTACATTTGAAATTGATGAGGAATCGCTAAAACTTAATTCATACAGTTTCTCAGTTAAAGACAATGAAGAACCTCAATTAATTGATAGCTTAGAAGTTCTTAAGAATGATAAGAGTAAGTTAGAAAATATGATTGATGACATGCCTTCATCGGTAAGTGATGATAGCAATCTATTTGATGAGATTGAGACTTTAATGAATGGATTTGCTTATGAAGATCGTGTTAAACAATACGGTTATGATAAATATCTGAATCTATTATCACAAGTTGGTAAAACAGTTGAATTGCAATTTGGCGATGAACTTACTATTTTACATGAAACAGGAAATCCTATTTTGGAATTACCACAAGCAAATTATGATGGTCTTACATTCAAACATTGGGTTGATCAATTTGGTAAGGTACTGAATGCAGGTACACTGATTAAAGAGAATCAAACCTATAAAGCAGTTTATGAAGCTCTTGATTTGGATTCTTCAATTACAAAACCAAATGAGCCAGAAACTCCAGGTATTGATACAGAGGATAAGGGTGAAGAACCTGATGATAATAATCAAAGTCCAAAACCAGATACACCAAATCCTACAGAGAAACCAAGTCCTTCAGATAAGGTAGATCAAGATCAGGACACTGTGCTTCCCAATATAGGAATTAATACTTATATGTCCTATTTTGCAGGGATTTCAATGTTAGTTACAGGTACTGGTATTACA
>DEPV01000012.1 GCA_002358955.1 Erysipelothrix sp. UBA3383
GTGGACTTCAAATAACCAAAAATACTTAACAAACATTGGTAAAGTAACAAGACCTTCAATTAAAGAAGGCGATCAAAAAGTAAAACTCACAGCCGTCGTGCTTTTAGATGGAAAACCATATACCTTTACTTATGATCTCATTATTAAAGCAGAGTCAATTAAAGTGGATTCTGTTCACTATAACTTTGAAGATACACTTGAAGAAGCTTCTAAATTAGCTGGTTTAACTGGAATCACAACTGGTGCACTGATTGACCAAAAGGGTTCAAAAGCAAAATTTGCGGAAGGAAAAGTAGGGCAAGGACTCTACCTTGATGGAACATCGGGTGTAAGGCTACCAGACAACCTCATTACTTCTAACAAATACAGTGTATCTATGTGGCTCAAACCAGAACAACTCACTGACTTTACGACAACATTCTTTGGTTATAAAAATGCCGATAGTTGGGTAAGTTTTACACCTCAAGGTGTTGCTTCTCAAGCCGTCTTATGGTCAGGAACACAGTGGTATGATGGACTTACAAACTTTGTGATGACTCCAAACATGTGGACGCATATTGCCTTTACAGTTGATAATGGCAAAGTTAATGTTTATGTTGATGGATCATTACGTCACAGTGGCACAGATTTCCCAAATATCTTTAGTGAATCAGAAGATTCAGTCTTCGCACTTGGTGTTAACTATTGGGACACACCATTCAAGGGAATCATTGATGAATTAATGGTACATAATACAAAAATTCTATCCGCTCAAGAAGTCTATGACTACTACGATGAAACAGTTGGAAGTGACCGTTTCGTTAGAAATGTAAACCGTTCAATGAAACTGGAATTTGAACAAAATATTGGCGCAGCCAGTGTTACAGGTGATAAACTTGATAACTTTGGTGGCAGTGTAAGTTATGAAGAAGGTGTCGTTGGTGATGCAGTCTATCTCAATGGAAATACAGGACTTAAATTACCAAGCGGTTTCTTAAGCAGTAATACATACAGTATGCAAATGTGGGTAAAACCAGAATCCATTACACAATTTACATCGATCTTCTTTGGTGGAACATCACCCTCAAGTTGGGTCAATCTTCCAGCAAGCGGTATTGATGGTAAGACCATGTTCTGGTCAGGTGAAAATTGGTATGATGCAATTACACCTGATTCAATTCCTGCGAATAAATGGTCACACTTAGCTGTAAGTGTAAGTAATGGCAACATTCAAGTCTATATTGATGGACAAGAAAAATTCAGTGGCACAGATTTCCCTGATATCTTTACATCACCCAACAGCTTTGCGGCACTTGGTGTAAACTTCTGGGACGATGCATTTAGAGGTCTTATTGATGAATTTGAACTTCATAACAATATGGCATTAAGTGCTGCTGATGTTGAATCTTACTACGAAGAAACAAAACCAGAACAAGATGAATTCACAAGAAATCAAGAAAAAACACATGTATTTAAATTTGAAGATGATCTTGTGGATGATATGAATGATGAACTGACAGGATCTATCGTTGGTGGTTTGATTTCTGAAGAAGGTGGTACGATTGATTATGTTGAAGGTAAAGATGGTAAAGCAGCTTACTTTGATGGATCATCTGGTGTACTACTTCCAAAAGAATTAATTACCAGTGAAAATTATTCTGTATCACTTTGGGTAAAACCAGAAGTTATTACAGCACATACAACCACATTCTTTGGAGCACAAAATGATTCTAGTTGGGTCAGCGTTGTTCCTGAGAGTGGTGAATTCACAAATGGAAACTCCATGGTATGGTCAGGCACAAATTGGTATGACGGTAATCTTGGAACACAAATTCCAGTTGATGAATGGTCACATATCGCCTTTACGGTAAACGAAGGAACACTCAGTGCCTATCTCAATGGAGATAAAGTATTTAGTGAACCTGGATTCCCAGATATCTTTAATGCTGAAGACTCCGTCTTTGCACTGGGTGTCAACTATTGGGATGAAGCCTTTGTTGGATCAATGGATGAAGTCATGGTCTTTGATGCTCAAGTATTGAGTGATGAAGATGTGGCAAAAATTACATCCGGAGAATTTGAGATTGGTAAAAATGTTGTAGATGTAGAAAAATCTGAAACCGAAGAGAAAACCTCGAAAACAACCTATGCTTATGTTGCAGGTGGTGTTGTTGGTATGAGTATCCTTGGATATATTATTAAACTACTCTTAGACCGTAAAAAAGTTATTTAATTAAACTAAAACCACACCGAAATTATTGGTGTGGTTTTTTGTTTGGACAAAGTGTACGAACATGTAGACTTTATGACCATATTTCATTGACATATACGTACAACTTGATATAATTAATCTAGAACGATAAGAGGTGACTATTTTGGAAAAAATACTAAGACTCTCACAGACGAGTTTAGGAATAGAATTTGGTTCTACCCGCATTAAAGGTGTGCTTATTGATGGTCATGGTCATACAATAGCAAGTGGAGAATTTGATTGGGAAAACCAATTTGAAAACAATATTTGGACATATGATCTGAAAGACGCATGGCATGGCTTACAAGTTGTGTACGGACAAATTAAAGAA
>DEPV01000076.1:0-2935 GCA_002358955.1 Erysipelothrix sp. UBA3383
GTGATGCTTACCATATTACTGCACCATCAGGTAAAGGGGCACTTCGAGCAATGCAAAATGCAATTAAAGAAGCTGCTATTCAACCTGAAGATGTGGATTATATTAATGCACACGGTACAAGTACACCATTAAACGACCAGTTTGAAACTGCAGCAATTAAAGAAGCATTAGGGGATGCAGCTTATGATGTCTCAATTTCTTCTACGAAGAGTATGCACGGGCATGCATTGGGTGGTACGGGTGGTATTGAAGCCATACTTTCAATCAAAACTACACAAGAAAATATTATTCCACCAACCATTAACTTTACAGATGGTGGAGAGAATGATCTGGACTACACACCTAATGTTGCTAAGAAGCGTAATGTTAATTATGCGATGAGTAACTCACTAGGATTTGGAGGCCACAATGCTGTGGTCATCTTCAAGAAAGGTGAATAAACTATGTTATTAAACTCAAACCAAATAATGGATATTATTCCACATCGTTACCCATTCTTATTAGTGGATAAGGTTATGGAGATGGATGAAACATCAATTTTAGCGATTAAGAATGTCAGTGTGAATGAAATGCAATTCATGGGACACTTTCCACAGAAACATGTTATGCCTGGGGTTCTTATTATAGAAGCCCTAGCACAAGCTGGAGCCATCGTACTACTTTCTAAAGATGAATTTAAAGGCCGCATTGCTTATTTTGTCGGTGTGGATAAAATGAAGTTTAGACAACAAGTCATTCCTGGTGATACGATGGAATTACGAGTTGAACTACTTCGTATTAAAGGACCGGTTGGAATTGCTAAAGCAGTTTGTACGGTAGATGGAAAGGTGTGTGCAAGTGGAGAACTTAAATTTGCGATTGGGGACTGATATTGTCTTCATGCCACGCCTTGAAAAACACTTGGACAATTCTGTTTTCCTTAAAAAAGTTCTGACTGAAAAAGAATTGGATATCTATCATGAACTACAATCAAAACGACGCCAGTTAGAATTTCTAGCGGGTCGTTTTGCATGCAAAGAAGCGTATTCTAAAGCCCTTCAAACAGGGATTGGTGAAACGGGATTTCATGATATTGAAATACTTAGAGATGAAAAGGGAGCTCCTGTATGCAAACAAGCACAAGTGAGCATCTCTCATGATGAAGATTATTGTATCGCGGTGGTGATGGTATGAAACAAATAAAATCTAAATTTTTAATGCTTATTACATTTATTGCATTACCTTATTATATGATTCGATGCAGAATCCTATTAAAATCACAGAATCAGGAAAAAATTACTAAAGAATTAAAACGCTATGGGGATGATTTTCTGGGGATTCGTGGTATTAAAGTAAAGACTTTTAATGAAGAGCGTTATCTTGATTATGAGAATTGTATCTTTATATCCAATCATCAAGCTCACAATGATATCTTTATTCTTTTATCAGCATTGAAGAAACGATTTCGATTCATTGCCAAGCAAGAATTGTTTGATAATTTCATCTTTAAAAACTTTATGAAACTATCTGATTCATACCCGTTAGATCGTAAAGATGATAAAGCATCTTTAATGGTTCTAAGACAAGCAGTTAAAGATATTAAAGAAGAGAAAGCATCAGTTGTGGTCTTCCCAGAGGGGACACGTTCACACGGTCCCATCATGGGAGAATTTAAAACAGGGCTATTCTCAATGTTAAGACGTGCTCAAGCACCGATCATTCCAGTCTACATTGCTAACTCCTATGAAGTAGGCGCTAAGGAGTTTAGAGTTTACTTTGGTGAGGCTATTGATGCTACGGGTAAAAATGGGTCTGAACTGTGTGAAGAGGTGTATCAATCCATGGTGGAGATGCAAACTTCAGCAGCTCAAGATTACTAGGTAAGACTTAGAGTCTATGATTTGATGTCTATTTGATTCCATTCTATAATGGTACTAAGAAAGAGGTGGTTTGAATGAACTCATATTTAGTTCAAGCGATCGAATTAGCACTGGATAATGTACAGGATGGAGGAACACCTTATGGTGCAGTCTTGGTTCAGGGTGATCTTGTGGTTGGAACGGGTGTCAATACCATGCATGAAGCCTTTGATATTAGTGGTCATGCAGAAATGATAGCCATTAAAGAAGCACAAGCAAGACTTCAGACCAATGATTTATCAGATTGTGTCATGTATGCAAGTGGGCATCCTTGTCCCATGTGTCTTGGTGCTATTGGTATGACGGGCATACAGAATGTTGTTTATGCCAATACATTGGAAGAAGCATCTCAGTATGGTTTTGGTTTGTCACTGGATATTTATCAATATCTTAAAGGCGATAAACAAGCACTCAATCTTAATATCACTCATATTGGTATTAAGGATGATGCTCAAAATCCGATGCTGGCATACAAGGCAGTGAATCAAAAGTAAGCAGTCGATATTTTTCGACTGCTTTTTGTTTGTTTTAAATTATAAATATTTGTGAATATGAACCCTAGAAATGCATATATAGAATGATACTTAGTTGATTCAAGGTTTCACAGTGCAGTGATAGCGCAACCATAAATTTACATTGATTTTCATATGAATATTACCGATAAACATATCCCAAATGTAATAGAGCATGTGCTATAATGCAATTGACAACTAAATGAAATCTATTTGTATATACGTGAAATGATGGTTCACAAGTCTCTACCCTACTCCAATCTAGTAGGACTACAAATTTTGTTTTTTGTGTTTTTATATTTGTAGAAGGAGACCTAAATAGGTCTTTTTTTGTTTTCTTGAGGAGGAAATGTATGTCTATAGCGATAATTATGGGTTCTAAGAATGATGATGTCATCATGTCTGATGCAGAACTTGTATTGCAAAAATTTGATGTTGAATATAAAAAGATGGTTGTTTCTGCACATCGTACACCTTTTGAAATGGTGAACTTTGCAGAAACTTTAGAAGCACAAGGAATTCAGA
>DEPV01000076.1:3000-18712 GCA_002358955.1 Erysipelothrix sp. UBA3383
CATTTACCAGGTATGGTAGCAGCAATGACACACCTACCCGTAATTGGGGTGCCGATTCAATCCAAAGCTTTATCAGGAGTGGATTCACTGTACTCAATTGTACAAATGCCTAAAGGGATTCCAGTGATGACGATGGCAATTAATGGTGCAGCTAATGCAGCATACAGTGCGATTGAAATCTTAGCATTGAGTGATGAAACCTTAAAAAATAAATACATTACATTTAAAAAAGAGCTTGCGACAAGCACTTGGGAGATGCAATTTGAAGAATAAGATACTATTACCACCTGCACGAATTGGTATTCTTGGGGCAGGTCAGTTAGCACTGTATATGGCAATTGAAGCATTACAGATGGGTTATCAAGTATCGACCTTTGATCCCAATCCAAAATCACCTGCAAAAAGAGTGAGTGATTTTACGTGCGCAAGCTTTGATGATTTAGAAGCACTTGAAGCGTTTGCGAAGTCATGTGATGTACTGACTTATGAGTTTGAAAATATGAACTTAGAACACATTGAAGCTTTAAATAATAACTATCATTTACCCCAAGGGTCAAAGATTCTAAAACATACAGCACATCGCTATGAAGAACTTAAAATGGCACATGATTTAGGAATTACTACAGTACCTTCAATCTATGTTGAAAAGCCAAGCGATAAGCTGACAGGGATTGAGGATCTACAATTTCCAGTCATCATGAAAACAGTGCGATTTGGATATGATGGTAAGGGACAGGAAGTCTTCCATAATCCTGAAGATGTTAAAGTCGAAGTTGAATCACTCATCTCAGAATTTATCAGCTTTGATTATGAAATTTCAGTCATCTTAGCAAGAACACAAAATGAAGTCCAAGCGTATCCGCTCTTTAGAAATGTTCATCAAAAGGGAATTCTTAAAACTAGCGTTCCTTTCTATGAAGAGCATCCTAAAGCGATAGAGTATGCCATCAAGATTGCAGAAGCAATGGATTATACAGGAACGATGGCGGTTGAATTCTTTGTAAGAGATGGAGAAGTAATCTTTAATGAAGTTGCACCACGACCTCATAACTCAGGACACTTAACCTTAAGTGTATCCAATAAATCTCAGTTTAAAGCACACATTGAAGCCATTTGTGGACTTGAGATTGGACCGTTATTCCATCATGAAGATGGCTTAATGCTCAATTTATTGGGTGAAGATTTACTGGAGAGTCGAAAAACCATGCATCACAGTGATATTGATCATTACGAGTATGGAAAAGATGAGATGAAACCCGGACGTAAAATGGGACATGATGTTTATAGAAAAGAAGCAATGCTTAAAATAATAAGGGAGCTAGACAATGAATAAAAGATTGTATGTAGAAACACACACAAATTATGAAGTTGAAAAGATTGAAGCATTAATTGAAAGACATTTAGGACAAAGTATTACAGGGACACGTAAATTAAGTGTGTTTGATTTCATTCAAACTGATGAAAATACATTTAATAATTTTTATGAGAATGTTCTTAAAGATGAGCTAGTACACAGCATCTACGAAACTGTGGAACTGGGAGATGTGTATATTGCTTATGAAGCTGTTGGGGGACAGTATGATCAAGCAAGTGAATGGGCTCAAGTGCTCCTTAAAAATGACGATGTAAGAGTCGAAGTAAGTGAGTTGATCATTTTTAAAGAGCAAGTTGATCTCAAGGCAGTAAGACGCCTGCTTGTAAACCCATTGGAATTCCAAGATAAGGATTTAGCTGTATTCAATGTGAATCCACTTGATGAAGTCACACCAATGCAAGTTTACAATGACTTCATTGAACTTGATGAGAGTGCATTACGTACATTCTACAATGAGCATGGATTTGCGATGGAATATGAGGACATTCAATATGTTCAAGATTACTTTATTAATGAGAAAAGAAATCCAACTGAAACTGAACTTTTAGTACTGGATACATACTGGTCTGATCACTGTCGTCATACAACCTTTATGACAGAGATACAAGAAGTTGAGTTTGAATCATTTCCACTTAAAGATGCGATTGAAGCAAGCTTTAAACATTACTTAAAAGATAAAGCAGAATTGGGACGTGCTCATAAGCCATTAAGTTTAATGGATATTACAGCACAAAATGGGCGTTATGCAAAAAATGTTCTGAAAGATGACATCATTGAAGTGAGTGAAGAAGTGAATGCTTGTTCTATTCGTATTAATGTTGATGTGGATGGTGTTGATGAGCCATGGCTCTTGATGTTTAAAAACGAGACACACAACCACCCTACAGAAATTGAACCTTATGGTGGGGCTTCTACATGTATTGGGGGAGCGATTCGTGATCCATTAAGTGGACGTGCTTATGTGTATCAAGCAATGCGTATTACAGGAAGTGGTAATGTATTAGAAACACTATCTGAAACACGTGTCGATAAATTACCTCAAGCATTCATTGCAGAACAAGCTTCAGCTGGATATTCACACTATGCTGATCAAATTGGCGTTAGTTCTTCTTATGTTAAAGAAATATTCCATGATTCATACCGTGCAAAACGTATGGAATGTGGAGCTGTTGTAGGTGCAATTAAAGAATCTGATCTTATCCGTCAATCACCAGTTACGGGTGATGTTGTAGTGATGATGGGTGGACGTACGGGTCGTGATGGTGTTGGTGGTGCTACAGGAAGTTCTGATATTCAAACGACTGAATCTACAGTAACCAATGCTGCAGAGGTTCAAAAAGGAAATGCGCTTGAAGAACGTAAAATCATGCGTCTTTTCAGAGATCCAAAAATCAGTAGTATTATTAAAAAATCAAATGACTTTGGAGCAGGGGGTGTCTCTGTTGCAATTGGTGAACTTGCAGATGGATTACTGATTGACCTTGATAGTGTCAAATTAAAATACCCAGGATTAAATCCGACAGAAGTTGCAATCTCAGAATCACAAGAACGAATGGCAGTGGTATTAGATCCTAAACATGTACAATTCTTCTTAGATAAAGCTGCGGCTGAAAATGTTGAAGCGGTAGTTGTTGCAGAAGTTAATGATACACATCGTTTAGTCATTAAAGATGCGAATGGAACCTATGTTGATCTGGACCGTACATTTGTGGATTCAGGTGGTATTACACAGAAAACAAACGCACTGATTAAGAATACCGATGTTGAAAACCCATTAATGTCTTACTATGAGATTAATGAAGCAAATATTCTTGCAGACTTACAAACCATTCAAAATGCATCCCAAGCAGGACTTGCACAACGCTTTAACGCGCATGGTGCACTGATTAAACCACTACTTGGTAAACATCAATTAACACCAAATATTGGATCTGTTGAAAGTCTTCCAATTTTAAAAGGTACAACCAATACAGTTTCAATGTTGACACATGGATTCATTCCATCAGTAAATGAGTACTCACCTTATGTTGGTGGTGCTTTAGCTGTTGTAGAATCTTTATCAAAGACAGTAGCAATGGGTGGAGACTTTAGAAAAGTGTACTTCTCATTCCAAGAGTATTTTAACCGTTTAACAAGCAGTGATCGATGGGGACGTGTCATGCAGGCACTACTTGGTACTTATGAAGCACAGAAACAATTTGGACTGTGTGCAATTGGTGGTAAAGACTCTATGTCAGGATCTTACGAAGGTGTGGATGTTGTTGATACACTTGTAAGTTTTGCATGTTCTCCACAAAAGAAAGATTTATTAATTAGTAGTGAATTAAAATCAACGGACTCATACCTTTACTTAATGGATGCTCCGATTGATGAATTGGGTCTTGTTGATTATGAAGCGTTAATGAATCAATATGATGCTTATTATGCTTTAGCACAAGATAAAACAATTCTAAGTGCTATGACTACTGATGATGCATCCATTATCGTGACACTTACAAAAATGGCAATGGGAAACCATATAGGATTTGATGTTGCATTAAATGCAGAACACACATCCATTCGTCCAGGAAGTATTGTATTTGAAACACAAACTGAAGTTGAAGGCTTTACGTTCTTAGGTAAAACACAAGTTGATGAAACTGCAAACATTAATTCAGTATCAATTGCATTAGATACATTAGTGAAGGCTAATACATCAGTATTAAGCCCTGTTTATCCAGTTGATGGTTTTAAGGTTGAAGATGCTAAACCTGTAGTTGATAACGTTGTTTCAGATAATACAGTGGCTTCGGGAGGTTCAGTATTAATTCCAGTATTTGAAGGAACTGTTGGTGAGTATGATCTGATTGAAGCATTCAATTTTTATGATGCAAATGTTAATGTCTTTGTTTACTCAAACAATCCGAAAGAATTTGCAGCAGCAATCAGCAAAGCAGACATTGTTGCATTTGCAGATGGCGCAGTCAATGGTGATGTTCCTGTTCTTGGTGCATTTGCTGTTGAAGTATTACGTGATGCAGATGTTAAAGAAGCTTTAGAAAATCATATTAATAATAAAAAGCGTGTCCTAGGCTTTGGTAATGGATTCCAAATCTTAGTGAAATCAGGATTGATTCCATTTGATAAGGTTACACAACCGGCTTATAGCTTTGCACAGAATAATACGGGACGTCGTGTATGTATGGATGTTGTGGTTCAAAGTGCACAGCGCAACCTATGGACAGCAAATCTGTCAGAAGATACTGTGTACCATGCTCAAACTCACGGACAAGTCGTTGGTGATCTTAAGGCAGAACATATTGTTTACCAATATGCAGGGCTGAACCCTAATGGTTCAACACAAGGTGTTGAAGCACTGGTATCAGATTCAGGCTTAGTCTTTGGACGTATGGGTAATGTTAACGATGCAATTATCAAGAATGCATTAAGTGGACTTCATAATGAGTAAACGATTTACAGACGATAATGGCTCGAGTATTCTCCATTTTACGGATAATGTCTCAGCCTTCAATGGTCTAAAAAAAGCAACCATTAAAGATAAGGGTCAATATAATAATCAAATATCAGCTTTGATATTTGATTATCTTATTGCTCATGATATTCCAACTCATTTTATAGAGACAGTGGATACAAGTTCACAACGTGTTCTTAAAGTGGATATGGTGCCTGTAGAAATTATTATACGTAATAAAGCAGCAGGTCCATGGATGGAAAACTTAGGGTTTAAACATGGTGATCAGTTGAAAACTCCAATACTTGAATATCGTTATAAGAGTAATACTTTAAAAGATCCACTGATTAACAGTACTCATATTCTGGCTTTATCAATGTGTTCTCAAGAAGAATTAACGTGGCTACATGATGTCTCTTTAAAAATAAATGAAGTCTTACAGGCTTATTTCCTGAAATCTGATATGGATTTAGTGGATCTAAAATTAGAGTTTGGTTATAAAGAGAATCGAGAATTAGTACTTGCAGACTCTTTAACACCGGATACCATGCGTATTTGGGATTTGAAGACTCAAGAACCGATGGACAAAGATGTATTTAGAAAAGACTTAGGAAAGCTTGAAAAAGCCTATGCTGAAGTATTAAGACGTTTGGAGGAACAAGTATGAGTGGTATTATCGGAATTTATAATCATGAAGATGCTGCTCAAGCAATCTTCTATGGACTTCATGCTTTACAGCACCGAGGACAAGAGGGTGCTGGAATTAGTGTTAGTGATGGGCACCAATTAATAGCTTATAAAAACTTTGGAATTACACAGAAAGTGTTTGATGAAGATACTTTAAGAAACTTAAAAGGACGATCTGGAATTGGGCATGTGCACTATCCTACTAAGGAGAGTCGTACCATCCAAAACATCCAACCCTTTTACTTTAAACACTCTCATTATGATTTCTCAGTATGTCATCATGGTGATGTGGTGAATGCGTATCAATTGAGAATGTTTCTGGAAGAATCAGGTTCCATATTCCAATCTGATTCTGATTCAGAAGTCTTTGCACACTTACTGAACTACCACCGTAATAATTCAATTGTTGAAAGTTTGATTCAAACTTTAAACTATATGGATGGAGGATTTAGTTTCCTTCACCTTACCAATGATGCGCTTTATGCCATTCGTGATCGACATGGTTTAACACCTTTATCACTTGGAGAACTGGATGGTGCTTATGTTGTAGCATCTGAAACTTGTGCCATTGAGGTATTGGGAGGGCGATGGATTCGAGATATTAATCCAGGTGAGATTTTAGAGATTTCTAAAGAAGGTTTAAAATCTTATTCCTATGCTCAAGATACACAAGAACTGGTATCGGCGATGGAGTTTGTTTACTACTCTCGACCAGATAGTAGTATTGGTGGCATTAACGTACACCAAGCTCGTAAACAGACGGGACGTGTCTTAGCAGAAGAGTCTCATGTGGATGCTGATATTGTGATTGGTATACCTGATTCATCTTTATCGGCTGCTCAAGGTTATGGAGAAGCGGTTGGCTTAAAGGTTGAGATGGGAATCATCAAAAACAGATATGTTGGGCGTACCTTCATTATGGAGTCACAAAAACTGCGTGACCAAGGGGTGAAGATGAAGTTATCAGCCATTCAGGCAGTCGTTAAAGATCAACGTATTATCCTTGTGGATGACTCTTTAGTAAGAGGAACAACATCCAAACGTATTGTGCAAATGATGCGTGATGCAGGAGCTTTAGAGGTGCATCTTCGCATTGCATGTCCTGAGATTAAAGCACCGTATTTCTACGGCCTTGATTCTTATGATGCAAGTGAGTTAATCAGTAATCGTTTTAATAAAGAAGAATTGTGTAAGCATGTTGGAGTAGACAGCTTAGAGTTTCTAAGTGCTGAAGGTATGGTTCAAGCCATTCCTGAAGTGGGCTTGTATTTAGGATGTTTCAACCATGATTTACCAACCCATATATACGAAAGAGGAATTGATAATGAGTAAAAAATATGCAGCAGCGGGTGTTAATTTAGAAGCTGGTTATGAATCTGTAGAACGTATTAAGAAACACATTCATAGAACCCATAATAAAGGTGTTATGAGTGCGATTGGTGGTTTTGGGGGTATGTTTGATTTAGGACAGTACAACTTAAAAGACCCAGTACTTGTGAGTGGTACAGATGGTGTTGGAACAAAACTTCAACTTGCAATTGATCTTGATATGCACGATACCATCGGAATCGATTTGGTTGCGATGTGTGTGAATGATATTCTTGCACAAGGTGCACAACCCATGTTCTTTTTAGACTACTTAGCAGTGGGAAATAACGTTCCAGCACGAGTTGAGGCGATTGTTAGTGGTGTTGCTGAAGGGTGTGTCCAAGCAGGGGCAGCTCTTATTGGTGGAGAAACAGCAGAGATGCCAGGTATGTATGCTGAGGATTCATACGACCTTGCAGGATTTGCAGTGGGTATTGCAGAGCGTGAGGATTTGATTGATATTAGCAATGTTAAGAATGGTGATGTGATTATTGGGCTTGAAAGTTCAGGAATTCACTCTAATGGGTACTCTTTAGTACGTAAGATTATTAAAGATGCAAACATTGAACTTGATGATGCGTTTGTTGACATGGTATTAGCACCTACAAAAATCTATGTTCAAGAAGTATTGGCACTGATGAAAGAAGTTAAAGTTCATGGTGCGGTTCATAATACAGGTGGTGGATTTGTTGAAAACTTGCCACGTGCATTAAATGATGGACAAGGGGCTCAGATTCAACTGGGTTCATGGCCCATGCCAGAAATCTTCAACATCTTAAAAGATAAGGGAGATTTAGAAACCATTGAAATGATGAACATCTTCAATATGGGGATTGGATTCATGTTAATTGTAGATCCTAAAGATCTTGATGCAGCACTAAAAGCATTGCCAGCAGCACATGTTATTGGAACTGTAGTTGAAGGTGAAGGCGTACGTTTTGAGTAAGAATATGAAACTGGTGGTCTTTGCATCAGGAAATGGATCAAACTTTGAAGCCATTCAAACAGCAATCTTAAAAGAAGAATTAAATGCTGAAATTATCGCACTCATCAGCGATAAGAAAAAAGCACATGCTCATGTGCGTGCAGCAAATCATAATATCCCATCCTTCCATTTTTATCATAAAGATAAGGTAACCTATGAAGAAATGATCCTTGAAGCGCTACAAGACTTAGACTTTGATTACATTGTATGTGCTGGTTACATGCGTATTATAGGACACACTTTACTTAAAAATTATGAAGGAAAAATCATTAACATTCACCCATCCGATTTACCTAAGTATAAAGGATTGAATGCATTGCAACAGGCTCTTGATAATGGGGAGCAAGAAATAGGAGTCAGTGTTCACTATGTGGATGAAACACTGGATGGTGGAGCCATCATTTCGCAAGTGAAGTTTGATATTGATGACTCGATGAGTCTTGATGATATTGAAACGATCTTGCATCAACATGAACATAAATTGTATGTGTCAGTATTACAAAATCTAGGAGGACAAGAATAGATGAAACAAGCATTGATATCGGTTAGTGATAAAAGCGGAGTTGTAGAGTTTGCAGAAGGCTTAATTGAATGTGGTTACCGTATTATTTCAACAGGGAATACATTTGTAACCTTGGTTGAAGCAGGGGTTAAGGCTGTAGAAGTTGCGGAAGTTACCGGATTTTCAGAAATGTTAGATGGTCGTGTTAAAACATTGCATCCTGTAGTTCATGGTGGAATCTTAGCACGTCGTGATTTAGATGAGCATATGGAAGCTTTAGAGCTTGCAGGAATTACTCCTATTGATCTTGTCTGTGTGAACTTATACCCATTTAAAGAAACCATCATGAAGGATAATGTGGCCTTTGAAGATGCTATTGAAAACATTGATATTGGGGGACCTACAATGTTACGTTCAGCTGCTAAAAACTTTAAAGATGTTACGGTAATTACAGATGTTGAAGATTATGGACGCGTATTAGAAGAATTAAAAGCAGATGGAGTTACAAGTTTAAAGACACGTCAGTACTTAGCTTTAAAAGTATTCAATACAACAGCGCACTACGATACATTAATTACGAATTACTTAAAGGAACAAACTGAAGAAACAGTTGAAACACCTTTAACACTGACATACGACTTAAAAGAGACTTTACGATATGGTGAGAACCCACATCAAAAGGCGAAACTTTATACTGAAGTAAAACCTGCACCTTGGGCAATGACATCTGCAAATTTACTACATGGTAAAGCATTGTCATACAACAACATCCAAGATGGACAGGCAGCACTTGATTTATTACGTGAGTTTGATGCTCCAACATCAGTGGTTGTTAAACACATGAACCCATGTGGTGTTGCAAGTGCAGACTCCATTCATGAAGCATTTGTTAAATCTTATGAAGCAGATCCTGTGAGTATCTTTGGAGGTATTGTTGCAGTAAACGGTACTGTTGAGAAAGAAACTGCAGAAATCTTAAACTCAATTTTCTTAGAATTAGTCATTGCTACAGATTTTACAGATGAAGCTTTTGAAATTCTAAGTTCTAAAAAGAATATTCGTTTACTAACATACCTACAAGGTGATGCAATCACACAAGAAACAGCAAAAACAATCCCTGGAGGATATCTAGTACAAGATACTGATATTACACCTCAAACAGAATGGGTTACAAAAACAAAGGCTGACTTTGTAAGTGATGACTTACTGTTTGCACAACGCATTGTAAAACACATTAAGAGTAATGCGATTGTCCTTGTTAAAGACCAACAGACAGTAGGTATTGGAGCAGGACAAATGAACCGTGTTGGAGCTGCTTTAATTGCAGTAGAACAAGCAGGTGAAAAGACTCAAGGTGCAGTAGTAGGAAGTGATGCATTCTTCCCAATGCGCGATACTGTTGATTTACTAGCAAGTAAAGGTGTAGCAGCAATTGTACAACCAGGAGGATCATTAAAAGACCAAGAATCCATCGATGCGTGTGATGAAGCTGGTGTAGCAATGATGTTTACTGGTGTAAGGCACTTTAAACACTAATGGCAAACGTCTTAGTATTAGGGAGTGGCGGTAGAGAGCACGCACTTTGCTACCGCCTTCATCATTCAGAATCTGTAAACAATGTCTATTGTGCACCAGGTGCTGATGGTATGAGCGATGTTGCAAAGATACTAGCACTTGATATTTTTGCCCACGAAGTGGTGATTCAAAAAGCTCAGGAACTTGAGATTGATTTGGTATTAGTAGGTCCTGAGACAGTTTTAGCTTCAGGTATTACGGATGCTTTAGAAGCAGTGGGTATCAAAGTTTTTGGTCCTACACAAAAGGCGACTCAACTTGAGTCATCAAAAGCATTCTCTAAAGATTTCATGAAACGTTATGATATTCCTACAGCGGCATATGGTACCTTTAGTAATCTTAAAGATGCACAAAGCTACCTGATGACACAGTCCTTCCCAATTGTCATTAAGGCTTCTGGCCTTGCTGCGGGTAAGGGTGTGATTATTGCTACAGATTATGATGAAGCGATGGAAGCATTAGATGCTATGTTTGTGGATAAGAAGTTTGGAGATTCCGGTGATGAAGTAATTATTGAGGAATTTATGGAAGGTGATGAGTTTTCATTACTGGTTCTATGTCACAATAATACAGCTCTACCACTTCAAGTAGCACAAGACTACAAACGCATCTTTGATCATGATGAGGGAGAAAATACAGGTGGAATGGGAGCTTATACTCCAGTTGATCGTGTATCTCAAAAGCAGGTGGATGTAGCGATGGAAACCATTGTTGTACCAACACTTCAAGGAATGATGGATGAAGGTATGCCATTTACAGGAGTCCTATTTTGTGGATTGATGAATACTTCAGAAGGCATGAAAACGATTGAGTTTAATGTACGCTTTGGAGATCCTGAAACAGAAGCATTAATGCTAGCTTTTGAATCTGATCTTTATGAAGTGATTCTATCTGTTATGAATGATGAACCAATGGATATTAAATGGTCTAAGGATTATCATTTAGGTGTTGTTATGAGTTCTCCTAATTATCCTGAAACCCCAATTACAGGACGCCCAATCGAAGGGTTAGACCAAGTTGGTACTGTATTTCATATGGGAACAAAACTTGAAAATGATACCTACCAGACATCTGGTGGACGTGTTCTATTTGTCTATGGATCAGGAGCAACCCTAGAACTAGCACAAGAAGCAGCTTATAAAAACATAAAACCAATTAAGTCAGAAGGTATTCACTTCAGAAAGGACATTGGACAATAATGGAATTAATCAATAAAGGGAAAACAAAAGATGTATATCGTATTGATGATAAAACAGTACGATTATTATTTAAAGACGATGTAACAGGAGCAGATGGCGTCTTTGATCCAGGAGCTAATGATGTTGGATTACAAATCGAAGGGATCGGTAATTTAGGACTTCGTTTAACAACATTCTTCTTTGAGAAATTGAGTGATATTGTACCCACACATTTTATTGCTTCAGATATTTCAAATAATACTATGGATGTTAAACTATGCAAGCCATTTGGTAATGGTCTTGAAGTCATTTGTAGACTACAAGCTGCTGGAAGTTTCATACGACGTTATGGTGCTTATATTAAAGAGTATACACCTTTAGATTATCTTGTAGAATTCACTTTAAAAGATGATCAAAGACAAGACCCTTTGATAACTGAAGATAGTTTAATCGCATTAAAAATTCTTGATCAAAAGCAATATGATGTATTAGAGAAATATACTGTAGCTATTACCCAAGCGCTTAAATCATGCTTAAGTGATCTTGATTTAGAACTGATTGATATTAAATATGAATACGGTATCGCCGATGGTGGTATTGTCCTTATGGATGAGATATCAGCTGGAAGCATGCGTGTTTCTCAAGATGGTAAAATCTTAGATCCAATTACGCTTTCAAACATTATATTAAAAGCCCACAATCTTTAAATTGTGGGCTTTGCTCGTCTTAAGGACAGTGGCATTATTTGTCCAATACGTTGACTTAAGTAGATCGCAATCAAGTCTGTAGGAATAAAGAGTAATCCATATTGAATCATAAGGTATGGAATAGCTGCATCTGATTGATAGAGTACTTTTAGAATGAAAATGAGATAAGTTAAACCGATGCTATACAAAGACAGTAGTGCATAAAATTTGTGTTTCCTAATAAGAAAAGTAAATGGGATGAATCCGATAATAAACCCAAAGCTGGGTTTAGAAATCATAATCAATCCAGATCCGAAATTGGAAAACACAGGTATTCCTAAAAGTCCGATAAAGATGTAAGTGCTTAGGGTTAATGCAATTTGCTTTTTATTAAGGATATGGCCTAATAAAGCAAGTACAAAAACCTGTAAGGTGAAAGGTATAATGCCTAGATTTATGGTTATTTGTGCACCTAAAGCAATTAATGCTACGGCCATGCAAGATTTTGTTATGTCGATTACTTTCATAATTGGATGCTTTCTACTGTTTCAAAATGTACAGTCTGTTGATTGTTATATTCATCAACGATATTGATGGAACCATCATTGTTTATCTTGATTACTTTATATTTTTGTTCGTCGTTATACAAAATGGCTGTTTTGTTCAGGGTATAATTATCCTTTTGGTATTCGATAGATACCGTTTGATCATCAAGTGTGTTAAACAGATAAATCCATTCTGCGATGAGGTGATAGAGGTCAAAATGATTTAGGTCTAAAGATCCCATGATATTTTGAAGTGATTCAGGGATTATATCAGTTTGTAGATTAAGGCCAACACCAATAATTAACTGTTCATAATACGGACTAGAACTATTCAGTGTTCCTTCAACTAAGATGCCTGCAACCTTGAGATCTTTGTAATAGATATCATTGAGCCATTTGATATCACAGTCGATATTAAAACAAGTCTTAATACTCATTTTAAGGGCCACAGCTGTCTTCATAATGATAGTGGGTAATTGAGATGGCTTGTATCTTTGATCGCTAATATAGCTCATGTATAGACCTGTTCCTTGCGGGGAATAGAATTGGCGACCACGTCTTCCTTTGCCGGCTGTTTGCTTTTTAGCGATAATTAAAGCAGGGGAATTATTGGAGGATTTAGCACTTGTATTTGTTGATTCCAAGGATTCGTAAATCTCGATATGTGTATTTTTTATTAATCCACTAAGAAGGGGCACATCAAGGTAAGTCTGTGTTGAAATTAATTGGTATGTGTCGCCATCAATACGCTTAAAACAAACACCTTTATTTTGAAGTCGTAACATTTCAATATGTAAGTCTTCAATTGAATAGTTTAAAGTATTGGATAAATCCGATAAATTTAAAGTTTGGTTTTTAGATGATATAAAATTAGATAATAGATTCATAGTATTGTTTCCTTTGTTCTATTGTACAAAATAATACTTTGATAATCAAACAAAAAACAACACCATTGGGTGTTGTTTGATTTTAATGGGTATTACGTAATGTCATCTTATCAGGGAACCATTCCGCTTTCGCAAGATCTCTTTCCTTCATTTTTAATAATGAGTATGGAATGTAATCGAGTTCTCGAATGCGCTCTGCATTATAGAGATAGTCTGCCTCATGGTCTGCATAGATGTATTCATAATCTACAGCTCTTGCAAATAGAGCAATAAAGGCTTGAACAAATTCATCAACTTTATCAATTGCACCATAGGATGCATTTAAGATTTCTTGATCAAATTCAAACTCGACTAAGATCTGATCATCTTCATTACGGGTTTGCATATTCAAGAGTACATGTTTCCCGTTAACATCCATGTTGATTTTAGCGAAAGCGTTACGATATGCTAATTTATCAATCATTGAATAGATGTCATTACCAAGAATCGTTTCCTCTTCCCAATCGTTATAATCACCCTCACTTGGGTGCATTAAAGTAATGTTTTTTTGGTAGTTTTCAATTAAGTCTAAGATGTGTTCCATCTCATTAAGTGTTTGTTCGGAAATCTTTAAAACAATTCCCATTGTTATAAATGTATTCATAATTACCTACTTTCATTTCTTATTATATCAAATCTGTTTTCATTTTATTCATGACTTGATTTGGGTATCTGGATATCTGTCAGTACAAAGCCTTGCGATTGAAGGTTTTGAGTATCAATGGTAAGTTCTAAAATGACGGTTTGTCCTTTTTCTAGATTTAGATCTTTAAAGTCTTCTACAGATAGAAACAATCGGTTTTGTTCTTCTAGATCTTGAACCTCAAATAAAGCCCAATAATCATCTGACTCAGGATTTGCTAGTGCAATGATTTCTGCCTCATACCAAAGCATCAATTGTTTTGTACTTGATAGTTGCAGCAGGGCACGTTCAGATTCAAGATTACGTACTTTCTCTTCAAGTTGTGTAATAATCTTATCCTTATCTTTAAGGGTCTTATAATCAGCAACTGTAGATTTCTTCGTACAGCCACTTAATACAAGTAGTAATACAAGACTTATCATTAAAAGTTTTATTAGTTTCATGACAATCTCCTTTTGTTACCCTATTATACAATATGTGACATCAAATTGAGTCTTGTTCAGTATGATTGAATAAGTGAAATATCACATGTATTGGGAAGACAAAAGAAAACTCCTCATTGAGAGGAGTTGAATTTTAAAATGGGGCGACCGACGGGACTCGAACCCGCGAATGCCGGGACCACAACCCGGTGCGTTAACCAACTTCGCCACGACCGCCATGTGCTTATACATAATACAACATTAAAATCTATTTGTAAATAGTTATTTTTAGAAAGTGCTTTTTATGGTCTAGAGAATGCAAACATATGTTACAGTTAGGTCAAAGAAATGCTATTGTGCTTATATTTATCTACCATTTGGTTTGGATTCATGAAATCCAGTACTTTGGTATGGATATTATTATATCTTGTATTGTAGCGACTCATTCTTTTTCTCATGTGTTCTTCAGACTTAAATAAAGCTGTGGAATAAAGACGATCATTGTCAATTCGATGGCTGCGTTCTACTTTACCATTTTGCCATGGTGAGTAAGGCTGTGTTCGCACATGTTTAATACCTAGCTTTTCTAATGTTATTTCAAATACAGTCCTTTTTTTCGTTATTGCCGATGTATTAATAAATTCGGGTCCATTGTCTGTCTGAATTGTCACAATTTTGAATCCCATTTTCTTTTCTAAACTCATCAGAAATTTTGATGTATGTGTTACTGTCTTTTCATCCACAATAGACATAATACGTTTTCGAGTAAATTCATCAATGGCGGTAATTTGATAATATCGTTTACCATAGCTGTTAAAGCCAATACATTCTTGTGGTACATACTTGATATCCACTTGGACCTTATCACCTGGGAACATGCCTTTAACCTCGTTGTGCTTGCGATGGCGCGTAATGATTTTGGGTTTATCTACATTAACTTTCATTTTCCTTAACTGAACACACATCGATCCATAGCTTCTATTGTAACCTCTTCTTTTAAGTTGGACATAAACCTCAGCCAAGCCATCTGATTTGTATGATATTGAAGTTTTCTTTATGAGTTCAATTTCATCATGAGTATGTTGATTCGGATGTGAATGTGGTCTCGTAGATTTTAAACGGAGGCTTTCTAAGGTTCCATCAAATCTGGCAAGTTGCCTATATACAAACATTCTATTAGTTTTATAGCGACGTGCGGCCAAAGTTACACCATATTTTAATGCAAATTCGCATAAACGTTTCCTAAATCTCATATCTTCGGTTATAATTGTCATTGGGGTCTCTACCTTTCTGTTCGTTTGCACTTACAGTATAGCAGAGACCCTTTTTTAAATTCTTAAATATGTAACATATGTATTATAGCTTTACA
>DEPV01000077.1 GCA_002358955.1 Erysipelothrix sp. UBA3383
CCAAGGTGCCCCCTTGATACAAGAGTAATTGCATTCGCTTCGCTAAGGACTTTTAATGAGTTTTGAATTGTACCCCTCGCTGTATCAATCATGGATTCAAACTCAGATACAGTCACGATACGAGAATTTTCTTCAACTGTTATAAAATATTTTGCAAGCTCCCGAACTGTATGTGCGTTTTTAGTAACGAGATTATAAGGCATATTCATTGATTTTTTCCCTCCAAGTGTTTATCCAATTATATAACAAATTGCACAAATTGTTAACTGTTTAGCGTAATACAGTGCATTTGAGACAAACCAATATACACAATAATGTATTTTGCGTTGACTGACAGCGCTTTCTGTGTTAATCTTTCAATATACAATATATTGTAGATTGGAGGATAGCATGAAAAAGCTTAGTACAATATTGGTATTGTCTTTAACACTTTTCCTTTCATTTGTAGCACCTACAAAAGTTCAAGCAGAAGTCGAAGAGATTGATTTAACTGGAATTGATTTACTTGCTCAAGGGCGCGTTGATTCTGAAACAATTGCTGGAGGGACAGTGTTTGTTAAGAAAGGGGATCATATTTTATACCATAAATCATATGGTTATGCACACAAATATGATAGAACTTCTGAGGTTGATGAAACAAGGGCATTATTAGAAAATCCACGTATGATGGAAAACGATACCCTTTATGATTTGGCATCTGTTACCAAGGTTATGGCAACAACTCAAGCCATGATGATGTTAGTTTCTCAAGGTCTTGTAGATCTTGATGAACCTGTAGCAACTTATATGCCTGAATTTGGACAAAATGGTAAAGAGACTGTAACATCACGAGACTTGTTAACACATACGTCAGGGCTTGCACAATGGAAACCTACCTTCCTGTATACGAATACAAGAGAGGGAGAGAAGGAAATTATTATGAGCCAGGGACTCGATCTTGGTAAAGGAAACTATTATTATAGCGATCTTGGTTTTATGTCACTTGCATTTTTAATTGAAGCAGTCACAGGACAACCAGTTGAAGTATATCTACATGAAAATCTATATGGTCCACTTGGGTTAACAGATACGATGTATGTTCCACTTGAGAATGGTGTTTCAAAAGAACGAATCGCCGCAACGTCTCTTGGTAATCCATATGAGTGGCGTATGTCCAATCAACGTGATTACAATGTAGGATATAACACTTCGGTCGATCAAGAAGCATTCGATGCATTTGAAGGTTGGAGACATTATACGTTAATTGGTGAAGTAAATGATGGTAATGCGGGTATGGCAAATGAAGGTATTGCGGGTCATGCTGGTCTATTCTCTACAACCTCCGATTTATCAGTATTTGGGGATTTAATGTTAAATGGTGGTACTTTAAATGGAATTGAATTCTATGATGAAGCAACATTTAATGAGTTTACTTCCGCCCAAGAAGGGCTACCCACTCGTGGATTGGGATTCTATGTTGCTTCTAACGCATCGGCTACTTCGGGATATGTTGGACAATATGGATCAGAGCAAACATTTGGTCACGACGGATTTACCGGAACTCAAGTTATATTTGATAAAACCTATGATTTACAAATCATAATACTTACCAACAAACAAAATGTTGGCCCTTATAACGCCAATGCTTCATACTATTCAACGTATTCAATGTCTAGAGAAATCTCGACTCTTGTATATGAAACAGTAATTGATGCAATTGAAAATGCATCTAAGGATATACTTCAAGAAGTATATGATGAAACATTATTATTAGATTTGACATTATTTACCCCAACAAGTGCCAGTGCACTGAGTGCAACATTAACAAGTGCTTATGAAGTGCTAGTTGATGAGTATGCGATTCAAACTGAGATTGATACGGCACTTTTAGATTTAAATAATGCGATTCAAGCCTTGGTTCCTCTTGGGGATAAAACAATACTAGAATCACTAATTGGTTTGGCAGAAAATCTTGATCTGACGAATATGACAGAAGCTTCAGTTGCAGCGCTTCAAACAGCGCTATTGTCCGCAAAAGAAGTCTTGGCAGAAGAAAATGTGGATCAATCCACAATTGATGAAGCAGTTGTTACTTTAGAAGCAGCCATTGATGGACTGTTTGAGGTTGAAACTGAAGAACCGATTGATAACCCTGAAGATGTCGATGAGGAACAGGTTCCTGAAGAAACAGATGATGCAACATTGCCCGCAACGGGAAGCACAGCTATATTTGCGTATACAGGCATTGGAACGATACTAATGGGTTTGGTATTACTATTAAAGAATAAATTTGAACTATTCTATTAATGACTTTTATTCAAGCAATCTCCAAATTATCTTTTGAAGATTGCTTGGGTAATTTTAGAATTACGCAATTATGTTAAATACATTAATTTGTATATTAAGATTGACAAGCATCCCCACCGATTGTATTATATAATTAAATATACATTATATTGTACATTTAAGGAGTTATGATGAAAGAACGATTAACAATTTTATATGATAACAACGTGATTGATCAAGACGTCTACGAAATTTGTGTACGACTTCATGACACATTCATGATTGAAAAGGGCTTTATAGATGCGGAAGCGTATACGGTTGCCATGACGCATGTTGCAATGGCCATGAACCGGGTAAAGTCAGGTGATGTGGTGAATCCGATGGATGAAATGATTCTCAATGAATTAAAGGGACATAAATGTTTTGTGTTAGTAAAGAAAGATGTTGAAGACATTGTAGACCATTTTTCATTTACGGTTCCGGATTCAGAATTACAATATCTGTGGTTACATTTCTTAAATATTTATAATGAGAAAGGAGGATGTAATTGAAGAAAGTAGTAGTTGGTGGACAAATCGATAAAAAGGAGATTGCGGATGCAATTGAAAAATTATCGGAAGGTCAACTTGAAGTCGAAATCAAATCTGATTTAGACGCAGCGATGGCCATGAAGGCTGGAAGCTACGATTATTACATTGGCGCCTGTAATACAGGTGGCGGTGGCGCACTCGCTATGGCAATTGCAATGTTGGGTACAGAATTAACATCAACAGTTTCAATGCCTGGTACTATAAAA
>DEPV01000050.1 GCA_002358955.1 Erysipelothrix sp. UBA3383
CATTTGAAGTATCCAGTAATAAGGAATCATATTACACACAATTGGTCCGATTATTAAGTAAAAATGATACAATAGTTTCAGTACAAACAACCAATATCTAAGAGGAGATTTATATGCTATCAAAAAGAACCGTCGTATCCAATTTAAAGAAAAACATACAATCGTTCTTGAAAGATGAAATGCAGGGTTTTATTCAAGAATACAAAGACATCAGTTATTCCAATATTGCCTTCTCATACGATCCTAAAGAATTTGAATTTTCANNNNTTTAATACGGTCTTTGATCGTAACAAAGCAGTCTTACTTTATGAAAATATTGATGCTTTTGAAGTATCACACAATCCAAAATACTGGCGTAATCAATTTGTCAGCTTTCTAGATTTAATTGAAGCAGAACACTTTGAAGCCTATTTCAGTTCAAACATAACGGATCTGTATGACATTGTCGTATTGGAACTGTATACCTTTATGAACTCACACATCTATAAAGCATTAAAGAAAGACAAGGACTTTGAAGCAGCATTTGTTGTATTAGAACCTTTTGAAAATTATACACTCACTTAAGAACACATCACATCGGTGTGTTTTTCTTTATTTCTACTAGCTACTGTAACCATATTAGATAGGGTAATGGTAAATGCGTATAAGATATCTGTAATCTCGTAGATTTCTAAGATTTTATATGTAAAATTGGCCAACATTTTAAGTGAAATCTTTGTTAATCTAACTGTTTGAATTGCTTTAGTTTGTCACTTTTTTCTGTTATAATATCTCTAGTAGGTGATAATATGTCAAATGAATATGTACTCATTCAAGCGCAAGGCGATGGCCATGGGCAAATAGCAGTATCCGGAAATGTAATCAACCATATCGTTGAAATTACAATGGATGAAAATGAATTTATTTACTTTGATGATTCTTTAAAGAAATCATTAAGTGTTAAGAATACAGACGAAGGCTTATATATTGATATCAAGGTTCGTATTCAATATGGTCAAAATGTCGATAAAATCTGTAAGAAATTACAAGAAGAACTACAACGCAGCATTGAACTGATGGTTGAATACAAAAATACAACTGTTAATTTAAATGTTGTAGGATTTAGATTTAAATAGAAGCAGATTCTGCTTCTTTTAATGTGGAGGGAATATGTCACAATCACGCTATGCAGAACGCGAAAATGCAATGATTGTTGTTTACATTCATTTGTTAAGAGAACAATCAATTAAAGAAATATTACATGATAATAAATTTGTATCAGAGCTTGGGGATTTCATACCTGCTTTTAACTTAAAAGAGGAGTTGCTTGAAGCTGTTTTAACAGTAGCACAACGTAAAGAAATCTATGCGGATGCAATGGATCACTCATTGGACAAGTGGCGTTTTGATCGTTTGGGATATATTGAACAAGCAATTTTATTACTAGCTTGTGCAGAACTTGAAATGGGAAAACAAAACCCGGTTATCGTAGTGAACGAGGCGGTACGTCTTGCTAAAGAATATTGTGAGTATGATTCTTACAAATTAGTCAATGGTGTGCTTGATCAACTATGATGCTTGACTCATTAAGTGTCAGTGAATTATTACAGCAAATGAAACAAACCATCAATCAAGATGAACAATTACAGAATGTTGCCTTGATTGGTGAGGTTTCAAATTTTAGTGCGCACAGAAGTGGGCATTTTTATTTTAATCTTAAGGATGAGAAAGCACGTATTGCTTGTGTGATGTTTAGGAGTCGTGCTGGGATGCTGCGTTTTCGACCTAAAGATGGCGACAAAGTCGTATTGGTAGGAAGGGTTGATGTTTTTGAAGCATCTGGAAGTGTACAATTCTATACTGAAAAGATGATTCTTGATGGTTTAGGTCAGCTTCATCAACAGTATGAACTTTTGAAAGAACGTTATTTTAAACTGGGAGCCTTTGATCAGGAACGAAAAAAGAGCATTCCAAGTTTTCCCAAACGTATGGGAATCATTACAGGAGCTCATTCTGCAGCCCATGCTGATATGCACCGTACGATACAAGAGCGCTGGCCCTTGGTAGAAAGCTATGACTTACTAAGTCTAGTCCAAGGTGAAGATGCCAAACATCAACTTGCACAGCGCATCCACGAGGCACAAAAAATGAGTCTTGATATCATCATTCTAGCAAGGGGTGGGGGATCCATTGAAGATTTATGGGCCTTTAATGAACCTGAAGTTATTGATGCCATATTGCAATCACAAATACCCATCATTACCGGTATTGGTCATGAATCCGATACCACATTGAGTGATTTGGTCAGTGATTATCGAGCTGCTACACCCACTGCAGCAATTGTTGCAGCACTGCCTTCACAAATTGAAATCAAACAAAAGTTACGAGATTATAAGAACCAGTATTACTTGGCAGTTCGCAATAAACTACAAGCTCAAAAACAAAACTACACACAGATGACACAGCGTACAGTACTGATGCATCCTGAGCGTTTGTTTGATAAACACAACCAACTCCTGGATTACTACAGACAACATCTTAGCCATGGCTTAAAGCGCTTTGATCAATTGAAGATGGATTTAAATAATTACCATCACCAATTTGAAACTAAACTTACACAAAAATTCTTAAACACTCAATTGCAATTGGATCAGATGCAAAAACAAAATGATTTAAACATCCATCAACAACTTAATAAGAGTAAACAAGAACTCCATGTACTCACCATAAAACATGAATACACACTGCAAAGGATTGAACGTCTTGTCAAATTACAACAAGAACATGTACAAGATTACAATCCTAAAATCATAAAATTAATGCAGGATGCTTTAAAGAAACAACATAAAGCATTTCGTGATACCATCACAACGCTCAATCATCTATCACCCTTAAACATCATGGCTAAAGGTTATGCACTAACCTACCAAAATGATACCATCATTAAAAGTATTGATGATCTTAAGAGTGATGAGATACGGGTTCAATACCAAGATGGACACCTTGATGCAAAAGTCATCAGAAAGGAAAAACACCATGAATGAATTTAACTTTGATGAAGCAATGAAACGACTCAATGTCATTTCACAAGAATTGGAACGAGAAGACTTAAGTCTTGATCAATCCATTCAATTGTTTGAAGAAGGTTTAAACCTATCTAAGAAATGCCAAGAACAATTGAATAATTATGAAGATAAAGTAAAGGAACTGGTGGCAACACACAGTGGTAAATAAGATGTTAGAAAATTTTGAAAATGCATTAAAAACTCATATTGATGAGAAAGGATCTGTTATTAAAGAGGCTATGAATTACTCTTTATTGGCAGGAGGTAAGCGTATTCGTCCCATGATGATGCTGGCTTTAGTCAATGACTTAATGGGAGATAGCAATCAAGCTTATCCTGCAGCCATTGCACTTGAGATGATTCATACTTACTCACTCGTCCATGATGACTTACCAGCCATGGATAATGATGACTACAGACGTCATAAACCAACCAACCATAAAGTATATGGTGAAGGCTTTGCTATTTTAGCAGGGGATGCACTACTGAATGATGCATTTATGAGTGTGATACAATCGGATTTAGAGGCTGATCTTAAAGTTAAATTACTTGAGGTACTAGGACGTAATGCTGGACCTGATGGCATGATTTTAGGACAAGAAGTCGATATTGCCAATGCTTTTGAAACTTTAGAAGACTTAGAACAAGCGTATCTATTAAAGACAGGGTGTCTTTTTGCAGCGGCACTGGAATCAGCTACTTTAATTGCAAATCGTGAAGATTTACAAGAAGCAGCTAAACATTTAGGCTATCAATTAGGAATCTACTTCCAATACCAAGATGATATCTTAGAATACACATCTGACTTTGAACATTTAGGTAAAGTCTTAGGATCTGATGAAGAACAAGAGAAGAAAACGATTGTTACCTTCTTAGGGCTTGAAGAAGCACAAAAGGTAACAGAAACACTTTTTAACAAGATTATTACATCCATCAAGGATTTTAGTGACAATACAGAACTCTTAGATTTAGTAATTCAAATGGAGCAACGAAAAAACTAAGGAGGCTTTTTATGTTTGATAAAATTGAACGTTTAAATGACTTAAACCTTAAAGAGCAAGAACAACTGTGCGATGAAATTGCAGAATTTCTTGCATCTAAAACGGCATATAGCGTGGATACCATCATGCGTAATATATCGGTTTTAGAAGTGACCATGGCTTTGTATCAAGTCTTTGATTTTACTCAGGATACCATCATTTTTGATGATGTTGAACAATCCTTAGTCCATCAAGTTTTACAAGGCAATGCCGAACATTTAAGACTGCGTTCCACCAGTAATCGCAGTGATCTGAAATCCTATAACTTAAGTGGAGGATTTGCAGGAGATGGACTCAGTTTAGCAATGGCACAAGCGGTCAACAATCCCCATCGTACCATTGTTGTACTGGATGATAATGCATTGAATCATGGTACTACCTATGAAGCACTACTTGAGATTGGACGCTTAAAACCTAATTTAACATTGGTCTTATTAGATGAACAAAAAT
>DEPV01000078.1:0-14035 GCA_002358955.1 Erysipelothrix sp. UBA3383
TTTTACGGGTAGATACTTATTTACTCATGCTTTGCATACGAAGCTAAGACGCAATCTTCAATAACAATTAAACCTAAAGATTCTGCTTTACTGATGAGTTCATCAGAACGTGTCCCAGGTTGTAACCATAGGTATTTAGCAGTAGAGTTGGCAATGGCTTCGATCATGCTCATGCCAACAGTAGGATTGACTACCATGACAACAACATCGATTGGAACATTCACATCATTAATGGATGCAACATGTTCAAACCCTTCTATGGAATCGTAATTCTGATTGACTCCGATAACATCTTTTTGCTTTTCTTTTAAGAGTGTTGCGATTTTATGCGCAAATTTTTCCGGATCGGGGTTTAAACCCACAACCGCATAGGATTGGTGATTGACTAAGATTTCATAATTCTTCATAATTAACCTTTCTTTCGAACCACAATTTCAGTTCATCAATTTCATATTGACGCATTCTATGATCAAGATCATAAATAACGTTTTCAACATTCCCATTAAATGCTGTAAGACGGTGTTCTAAGTCTATGGAACTGACCATCGGGATAACATCATCATAACGTCCTGAATGAATCAGAATATCCAGTCCATCCAGTGACAGGGGTAATGTTGGTGTCGTAATATCCATGGGTCTAATCAGGATCACTTTCTCAAATGGTGTTTTCTCTCTGAGTAACATTGCACTGATTGTATTAGCACCATTTGAAAACCCTAAAGCCCACAGTTCTTTTAAGTGTAACGCTTCAACACGTTCTTGAACTGCTTCAAGGATGCCAGGAACACGATCAAACATATCCTCTTCATCCATAATCAATCCATCTTCTGAGACCTTGCAAAAGCGTCTCATACCACCCATAACAACATCCCCTCGAAATGATAGGTAGTTGAAATTAGGGGCTACTTGGCGTGCTAGGGGTAAGAGAACATCCTCATTACCACCTGTACCATGGAATAAAACTAAAGTTTTATCCGCATTATTATCGATAAACTTACTTATTAGCATAATTCACACGTTTAGTCTCAAAGGGTCTAACTGTAGCTTCAATGGAAGTACGTTGTCCTTCTAAGAATGGTGGTAAGCTTAGCTTCTCACCCAGAGTTTCGATTGGCTCATCCACTGTAAATCCTGGAACATCAGTAGCAAATTCATATAGAATTGAACCCACTCGTGCATACAAGGATTGGAAATAATGTCTTTCCACAAATCCTGAGTTTGGAATCATCTTATCACGCATGAAGTTTGCCCAAGCATGAATGTCATCGTTATCTTCAACACGTAGTGCAATGTGGTGTACTGATCCATACCCTTGCATTTCATTTGCTGATTTTTGATCTTGGATCACATGGATTGAACTTGAGTTTCCTTTGGGTCCTGTAACATAACGTTTAAAGCCATTTTCTTCTGCTTCTAACTCAAACCCTAAATCATTAACAAGGAAGTTGTGGTGAATATCAGCATGACGTACTGTTAATTCAACCGTTGCTAAACCAACAATTGCAAACTCTACAGGTACATCTGAGTGTGAATTAGGAACACCTGGTGCAAACCCACCACCATTCTCATCAGAAATCAATCGTAATCTTAAACCATCAAAGTCTTCAAAACGAATTCCTTGATATCCAAATAAGGTATCAATGCCTTCATGCTTAACACCTTTTTCATCAAAACGTTTTATCCAGTACTCAAGTGCTGCATTACTTGGAACTCTGAGTCCCACTGAAGTAACTGCATTGGTACCACGACGACTTGCAGGAATGCCTTTAAAGTCAAAAAATGTTAAATCATTTCCTGCACTCGCCATCTCATCTCCAAAGAAGGTATGGTATGCCTGAACATCATCTTGGTTCACAGTTTTCTTTAATAAACGCATTCCCATAACTTGTGTATAAAATTCATAATTTTTTTGTGCATCGGATGTAATGTTTGTAACATGATGCATTCCGCTTAAAGTTTTCATATATAACTCCTTTTTCTTCTGCTTCTAAGTACACAATAACAAGAAATAATAAAGACTTCAATTCCAATGCCTACCAAAGTAGTATGTTATAAGAATTGGAGCTAAAATAGGAAATTATTTCATATCGTTGTATAATAGAGAAAGACATCGATTTTATGTAAGGAGTACCGTATGAATAAAATTATATTACTAAGCCAGAACAACTGTCCCAAATGTGTTGTCCTGGATCAATACCTACATTTGGGATTGAATGATCGCTTCAAAGATCAGATTGAGATTGTCACACGTGAGAAAGATTCTAAACGCTTTATGCAACTGGCTCGCCAAAATGGCATCATGGCAACCCCGGCCTTAATCTGTAAGGATGGTGTCCTTGCTAATCCAACACCTGAGAATACCCTGGAATTTCTGGAGCAACACGCTACATGTTGAAAAGTCCTGCGGTTCAAAAAGTACTAAGAAATTCATTAGTGCAAAAGATCATCGCGATTTATAAATCAGCGACCTCAGGGGAAGGGTCTTTATTTATCTATGCGTTCTCATATTCACTATTATTGGGTTTAGCACCGTTTCTTATCATTGCCGTTATGGTGATTGGTAACTATGTCTTTAGTGTGGATCAGATTGTAAACTTAATGACACAATACATCCCTAAGCAACTCATTGATCCCTTCATCAGTTATATCTTAATCAATGACTTTGACTCTTGGTGGGCTCTGTTTACCTTATTGGGGGCATCAGTATGGGTGGCTTCCAAGTCAATCTATTCTTTCTTGGTAAACTCCAGCATACGCGATGAGGTTAAGATCTATGGTTTTGTATTACGCATCATCTCATTGATTTACTTCATCATCTTGGTCTTAATGATTATTGTATGTGGTGTAGTAGTGTCACTAATTGATATTCCTAACATTTTTGTAATGCCACTTTTACTCTTTGTATTCTTTTATATCTTTTATCGTTTACTCTCATTTCGACGCATTCAATTTAGAGAATTGGCACTGGGAGCAGGGTTTTCCACAATTGCTATTCTACTAGTTGGACAGTTATTCTTTGTTATCGTCAATACATTTTTTAACTACGATACCATCTATGGACCCTTTGCCTCTGTTATGATTTTACTACTATCACTTAACGTCATCTCAATGATCATTTATGTGGGTTACTTAATTACCAATATATTCAGAGATGTACACAGTCCCATTAAATCAGGCTTAGTCCAGAAACTTACAAAGTAATTCCCTTGTTGCTATACACTAGCTTTGCTATGATACATAAGTAAACATACAAAGTAGGTAATATGCGTTAAGTGCTTAGAAATGGGATGTTGTTCTAAGACGAACAAATGTGCGATGTATTACCGCATCCGTTGTTTTGTGTGTTTATCATCAGGAGGGAATATGAAAAACACACGTACCTTAGTGATTGCATCACTATTTATTGTATTGGAAGTCATTACTTCACAATATATTGGTTATACCCTAGCTACCATGCGTTTTAGTTTAACATTTGCCGTTATGGGGATTTGTGGCTATTTAATGGGTTGGAAAAAAGGGGCATTCATTGCAGTTGCTGCGGATTTAATTGGAATGATTCTTTATCCTAAAGGGCCATTCTTTATTGGTTTTACCTTTGCTGCATTTTTAGCCGGAGCCTTTCATGGTTTACTGTACCAGCGTAAAGGGAAAGATTTAATGCTGTGGATTGTTATTGTTTGTGTTTTAAACACAGTATTTAGTCACATCATCGTTAACTCATTATCACTGGTTGTTATTACACAATCACCACTGGAAGTATTCATTGCACCACGTTTAGTGAAGGCTGCATTTGAATTACCCATTACCATCGTTGTTCTTTCAGTACTGCTGAAGTACATAGAGAAAAACAATCAACGTTTTAAAGTATAATTTATCTAACAAAAGACAAGTACAATTCGGATAGAACTTGTCTTTTTTATAGGGAAAACAAGAACAATCTTAGATTTCATAATTTAGGGGCTTCACTTGGTGTCATTCCTTGCTATAATTGTTGCGAGGTGGACTATGCATAAACAATTAGACTTGAAATCAAATGAATTTGAAACTATGGGTTATGGTATTTCGAAATTATCTTTGGATGTCCTGGATCGTCCTACTAAAGGAAAACTGATTCTGATGACATGCATCAATCCAACGCCTGCTGGTGAAGGAAAGACAACACTGAATATTGGTTTGAGTATGGCTTTAAACCGCTTGGGTGTCAGTGCTGTTTCTGCACTGCGTGAACCTGCATTGGGACCTAACTTTGGCATGAAGGGACCTGCAACAGGGGGTGGGCTTTGTGAGGTTTTACCTGCTGAGCAAATCAACCTTCACTTTACTGGGGATTTCCATGCGATTACATCAGCACACAACTTACTGGCAGCATTGATTGATAATCATGTCTTCCATGGTAATGAATTGGATGTTGATACGGTATTATTAAAACGTGTTATGGATATGAATGATCGATCACTTAGAAAAGTAACACTCCGTCATGGTGAAGAGAGTGGCTTTGACTTAAGTGTCACATCAGAAATTATGGCAATTCTATGTTTATCAAAATCATTAGAGGAGATGGAAATGCGTCTTTCTAAAATGATTGTTGCAAGAAATCGCAATCAAGAACCTTTATATGCCAAAGACTTTGATGCAGTAAGTGGTATGATGCGACTTCTAAAAGAGGCAATTAAGCCTAACTTAGTGCGTACCAGTGAAGATACACCAGCGATTATTCACGGTGGTCCATTTGCTAACATTGCCCATGGGTGCAACTCTTTACTTGCAACTGAGATGGGTCTAAAACTTGCAGACTATACGGTGACTGAAGCCGGCTTTGGTGCAGACTTAGGTGCTGAGAAATTCTTTAATATTAAATGCCGTCAGGGAAATCTTGATGTTGCAGCAGTTGTTATTGTGGTTAGTGTTAAAGCATTGAAGATCAATGGTGGTCAAGCTCTTGCAGATCTTGATACAGAAGATCTTAATGCTTTAAAAGAAGGCTTTAAACACCTGGACAAACAC
This sequence comes from Erysipelothrix sp. UBA3383, assembly GCA_002358955.1. Lineage (GTDB taxonomy): Bacteria > Bacillota_I > Bacilli_A > Erysipelotrichales > Erysipelotrichaceae > Erysipelothrix. The sequence goes on from DEPV01000078.1 coordinate 5,005, forward strand.
ATCGCAAACTTAAAACAATTTCACGATACGGTTTTGGTTACAACCAACGTATTTAATACAGACTCAGAAGCAGAATTAGCACTGCTTCAAGATACTTATCCTGAGATTACTATGAGTTATGCCTTTACACAAGGAGGCGCTGGAGTTGAAAGCTTAGCACAGCAGATCATTGATCTTGATCTAGAACCTGTACAACCACGTTTCTTATACGAAGACAATAAATCGTATCCTGAAAAAATTGAAACCATCGCTAAAGAATTATACGGTGCTAAAGATGTTGATATCCCTCAAGACATTGTGGATACACTCAATGCACTTGAAGATCAAAGCATGCAAGTGTGCATTGCTAAGACGCAGTACTCTTTCAGTAATGATCCTAAATTATTAGGGGTACCAAAAGACTTCACAATTCGGGTCAGTAGTGTATACCCAAGTAATGGTGCTGGTTTTGTTGTTGTTCGTTTAGGGAACATATTAACAATGCCAGGACTTCCAAAAAATCCTCGTGGACTTGACTAATTTATGTGGTATAATTGACAAACCATGTAGAGAGGAGGAAATTGGATGACAGATAATAAATTATACATTGTGCTAACGGATACCGGTTCAATGCTTACAAGAGCCATTAAATTCTTTACCAAAGCACCGTATAACCATGTCTCAATTTCACTTGACCCTACGTTTAAATCACTTTACAGCTTTGGACGAAAACGTCCACGCAACCCATTTATGGGTGGATTTGTTGAAGAGAGTTTTTATGAAGGGACATTCAAACGGTTTGATAAAACCTCATGCTTAGTTTTAGAAATGGAAATTGACGAAGATATTTATGATCGTTTGATTGATAATATTGCGATCTTTAAATCTCAAAGTGATATTTACCATTACAATTTCATTGGCTTGATTGGCGCTGCAGTAGGAAAACAAATATCCCGACGTAATGGGTATTATTGTTCACACTTTGTAGCTAAGGTCATGGAAGATTCAGATTTAAAATTCTGGGAGATACCAACATACTTGGTAGCACCGCATGATTTTCAAAATATGGAACAATTCAAAATTGTATATGAAGGATTAGTTACAGAATACAGATAAAAAGAGCGCATGCTCTTTTTTATTCTGTTAAACTAGTATTAATAGGAGGAATGGACATGGAATTAGATGTAATTACATTATTAAAGAAAGACCTGAATCAATTCAAATCACAACAAATTGATGCAGTTTTAAATTTACTTGAGGAAGGTAATACTTTACCTTTTATCGCACGTTATCGTAAAGAGATGACAGGCAGTCTTGATGAGGTTGAAATTAAGTTAATCTCCGATCGTCATCAATACCTAGAAACCATTGAGAAACGGAAACTAGAGGTAATCCGTTTAATTGATGAACAAGGGAAACTAACACCTGAACTTGAAGCAGCAATCCAAGAAGCTCAAGTCCTTCAATTGGTAGAGGACCTATACCGTCCTTATAAACAAAAACGTAGAACCAAGGCAGTCATTGCTAAGGAAGCAGGCCTGCAAGGTCTTGCTGATATCATCATGGCATTACCTAATGAAGATTCACTTGATCATCATGCACAAGCTTATTTAAACGATGAAATTACGACTCTGGAAGAAGCATTTTTAGGAGCACATGAAATTATTGCAGAAACAATTTCAGACTCCAGTGACTTCAGAACATACCTTCGTGATTTCACATTCAAGAACGGACTTTTAGTCAGTCTTGTTAAAGACAAAGAATTGGATGAGCGTTCTGTTTATGAAATGTATTATGAGTTCAAACAGAATCTTAAAGGTTTACAAGGACACCGCATCTTAGCGATTAACCGTGCTGAAAAAGAGGGTGTACTTCGTGTTAGCGTTGATATTAATCTTGAACAAGTTCATGCTTACTTCAAACGTCAACTGATTACACAAAACCAAGAATCACAAGCAGCTCAGTACTATACGGATGCTTACATCGATGCTTATAAACGTTTCATCGGACCTGCTATTGAGCGTGAAATTCGTTCTACTTTAACAGAGCAAGCTGAGCAAGGGGCGATTGAAGTCTTTGGGGATAACTTACGTAACCTATTACTTCAAGCACCTTTAAAAAATAAAGTTGTTATGGGGTTTGACCCAGCTTATCGTACAGGGTGTAAACTTGCCATTGTGGATGAAACGGGTAAAGTACTTAAAGTTCATGTTATTTATCCACATGCATCATCACAAGGACGTCATCAACAAGCCATCAGTGAGTTTAAAGCACTGATTAAAGATTACAAAGTTGAGATGGTTGCAATTGGTAATGGTACAGCAAGTCGTGAGTCTGAAATCTTTGTTGCAGAACACTTAAAAGGCATGGACCATGAGGTCTTCTACTTAATTGTTAACGAAGCAGGAGCTTCAGTGTATTCAGCATCAGATCTTGCACGTAAGGAATTTCCTGATTTACAAGTTGAAGAACGCAGTGCGATCTCGATTGCACGACGCATCCAAGACCCACTTGCAGAACTGGTTAAAATTGATCCTCAATCGGTAGGTGTTGGACAGTACCAACACGATGTTTCTCAAAAGAACTTAAGTGAGAAATTAGACTTTGTTGTTGAGACGGCAGTAAACCAGGTTGGTGTTGATATTAATACAGCATCAGCAAGTCTATTAGCACACGTAGCAGGACTGAGTGCAACTACCGCACAAAACATTGTGACTCAACGTGAACAAGATGGTGCCTATACATCACGTACTCAAATTAAAACAGTACCGCGTCTAGGACCTAAATCCTATGAGCAATCCATTGGGTTTTTACGTATTGTAGGTGCTCAAAACATTCTGGACGGAACCGGAATTCACCCTGAAACATACAGTGTTGTTCAAAAGATATTAAAGGATCATAAAGTTGATCTGAGTACTTTAGGAACACCCGAAGCCAATGAGATCATCAAAGGCTTCAAACTGAATGAACTGGCAAGTACTTATGACTTGGGCCGTGAGACCCTTGAAGACATCATAAAAACATTGCTTGAGCCAGGACGTGATTTCAGGGATGATATGAGCAGTCCATTACTGCGATCTGATGTTCTTGAAATGGATGATTTAAAACCCGGTATGGAACTGAATGGAACCGTACGTAATGTTGTCGACTTTGGTGCCTTTGTCGATATCGGTGTTAAACAAGATGGGCTTGTCCACATTTCTAAACTATCCAAAGGATTTGTAAAACACCCATCAGATGTCGTATCAGTTGGGGATGTTGTTAAAGTATGGGTCATGGAAGTTGATCTTGCTAAACAGCGCATTCAACTGAGCATGATTCAAGATAAAGCATAATATCAAAAAAAGGAGGGAAGATCCCTCCTTTTTCATTACGCACTTGCATTAAAGTATTCTTTGAGTACTCTGATTAACTCAATTAACAAACCAATCAGAACTCCTGCACCTTGCAAGATCATCCACATCAATACAGTACCTAGGTCTGCAAAGATTTCAGCATGGTTTCCCATATTAACGCCTAAATAAATCGTTGCAGCCAAGAAGAATCCGGTGTAGCATAACCATGCATAACGAAGGTTCTTGACATCCAAGATCCATGTATAAGCCATGACCACTAGGGATACTAATAAGTATCTCAATGTGATCACAAGGTCTAAGCGAGCACCTTGACGAATCTGGATAAAGTAAGTTAATGAGAACATCGTAACAATACCAAATACAAGTGATTTCAGTATGGCTTTCATAGTCTCACCTCTATCTATAATATAGCACTTTTCACACAATAACAGGTCTATAGTGCATCAAAAAACCACCTTAAATAAGGCGGTTTAAATTTATTTAATCAATGTAACCTGGTTTTAAAGCTTTAAACATAGACTCTAAATCACCATCATAAAACTTCAATTTAGCTTCTTTGAATAAGGTTGCTGTGTACTCCTCAGCATACGCTTCTGTTTGTACTAAGATGTTTACCACTGCATCCAAGTTGGATTCAAAATCAGTATCATGAATCTGTACCACATAGTAGATTTCAGATTCTTTATCATAAATGACATCAGAGATTCCTGCATCCTTTGTTTTACCAAGGTAAGTATTTACAAGTTCACTCTTAGTATCAGTACTCTTAGAAGCAATGCTTTCTGTTAGCGTTGCCTTATCATCCAGTTCAATATCAGAAGCTTTCGTATCTTCTTTCAATTGTTCTAAGATTGAATTTGCTAAAGTTTCATCATCAGTAGCAAATAGACTCACATCTTGAATTTGGTAATCTTTGACAATGGCATCAAGGTTTTCTTTAACATAGTCTTTAATTTCCAATTGTAATGCGATTGAAGGGCGTAATTGAACTTCAATGAATTGATCTAAGGATTCATACCCTGCATTTTGAACAACAAGATCAAGGTTATCCCCAAATGATGCTTCCAGTGTTTTAATTTCTTCAGTCATTGCAGCTTCAATTTCATCTGCATATTTTTCTAAAGCATTACTCTTCTCATTGATGCCATCAATGATATCTGCAAATACGGATGCTGCATCATCTTGTTTTGCTAGCATGGTATAAATATCAGATTCATTAATGGTCTTTTTACCAATGGTATACAGTGCTTTATCATCGGCATAAGGAAGTGCTTTGGGTGTTGATGTACATGCTGTAAGCAATAAAGCTGCTACTGCTGTTAATAATAATTTTTTCATCCTTAACCTACACTTTCTATAATTTTACGAAGGCGTGTTTCAAATGCTTCATCTAGGAATTCAAGATCTGCATCATCCATGATCTTGTACATGACTGTACGTGAGATTTCTGGGGATGATTGAATGATTTGAGTGACAATACTCTCTTCTTTTTTAAGTGCTTCTGGATCTGTTTCATTAACTAAGATTAAGTGGAAACCATAATCTGATTTTACCCAATCTGCAATTTGTCCTTTTTCTTGTGCTAAAGCAGCATCTAAGAAAGGTTGAACAAAGCGTGTGTTCTTATCCATAAGACCTAACATACCACCATCATCTTTTGATGTATCATCAGATACTTCTTTGGCAACAGTTGCAAAGTCTTCACCATTGAGGATGCGTGAACGTACAGAATCAAGCTCTGCTTGTTCTTCTTTAGTCACAGAGTTAACATCATCTACTTTTAATAAGATGTGTGAAACAACACGTGGGCTGTAATCTTCATAGTAGCTTTCAAAGACATCATCAAGATTCTCATTAACATAAGCTGCTGATACACCATCACGATAAATCATGTTTTCAAAGAACTCTTGCATACCATCAAGGCCACCATAGCCCATTGCAATCAGTTCGTTTTTCATACGTTCTGTATTTTCTTCATCAGAGTTTTCCAATACGGATGCTGTTTGTGTTTTAGCAGCTTCCTTAATGGACTCATCTTTCTCAAAACTACTTAATAAATCTTTTTCAAAAAGGGCATAAATATAAATGTCTGAATTTCCAGAATTTAAACTTTCAAAATACTCTTTTTGACTTACTTGTCCAAATTCGGACTCATATACTACCGGTGAGCCATCTTTTTCTGGGGCTGACGGGTTTGATGAACAAGCCACTAAAGCAAATGACAGTGTAAAAAGTGTTACAAGCTTCAATGAATTGTTTAGAGTGATTCTTTTTTTCATAGGTTCCTCTTCTTTCCTCAAACATCATACATGATATTTTTCTTAAAATCACAGCTGCGACGAATATTCATATAAGATTCACATAGTTTGCTTTCTTTTGTTGTGTCCGATAAGCCTTTAGGCACTTGCTTGGAGTGTTATTTTAATTAAGTGATGCGTTTGAAAAATGGGGTATTCAATGTTACAATTATACAGTACAGCCAAAATGGAAAAGGACTGTTGAAGGAGTGTGGTGAACGGTTGAAAAACATACATCGTGGTGTTCTGATCGCAATCACTTTACTCATTGGCATTTTCAATATTCCCAACGCAATTAGTTTTGCAGCAGGAAGTCTTATTGTTATGGCTGTGGGTATTGTAAGGGCACAATTTTATAAGGTGATGTTAAGTGGAACGAAGTTTAGTACCGGATCCTATATCGGCTACATCTTCTTTCTGTTCTTTGTCTTGTGGGTGCCATTAGGGGTAGCTTTTTTCTTCCCTAATATAATCGGACCGTGGGGTTATGCTGGGGCAATCTTATTTGATCGTCTGTGGCAATATGTTTACGGTTTGTTTAGTGAAAAGAGAGGTGTTGAATAATGAATACAGAGGTAATCTCAATTATTCTCTTAACCATTGTACTCTCTGCTGTGTTTATTGGTGTTGGGCGTAAGTTAAAGAAATTGGATCCGATGGTAGTACCAAAGGGTATCACAAGGAATTTAATCTTTTATGTTGAAACATTAACCAACTATACTGTTGAAAGTATGGGAGAGGAACATGGTAAGCCAATTGCAGGATACATTGGTTCAGTATTTACATTTATCCTGTTGGCCAACATGATGGGACTGTTGGGTTTAGATACACCAACCTCATCATTGAGTGTCACATTGGTATTTGCGCTGATTTCATTTATTCTGGTTCAGCGTGCCAGCATTAAGAAAAATGGAGTTAAGGGTTATGTCAAAGGTTACTTTGAGCCAATCATTCCATTTGTAATACCCAACTTCTTTGGTACAGTAGCACCATTGATCTCATTATCACTACGACTGTTTGGTAACGTGTTATCAGGTGGTGTGATCATGACGTTGGTTTATACATTTGCAGCATGGATTTCTTCGTTTCTATTTGGAACGGGATTCAACTGGTTTGGTGTTGTTATAGCACCGGTCTTGCATTTGTATTTTGATTTGTTTTCTGCATTTTTGCAGGCGTTTATTTTTATTAGCTTGACCCAAATTTTAATTTCGGTTGAGTATCAAGATTAGAGGAGGACATCATAATGATCGATGTTAGTGTAGGTAAAGGTTTAGTAGCAATTGCGGCAGCGTTAGCTGTTATGACAGGTATTTTCTCAACAATTGGACAAGGGTATGCTGCAGCTAAAGCTGTAGAGGCAGTGGGTAAAAATCCAGATGCTGAAAAAGAAATTCGTGCAATGTTAATTCTAGGGGCAGGTATTGCTGAGACAGCTGCGATCTACGGTATGTTAATCGCGTTCATCATTCTGTTCATATTTTAATTAGGGGGTTTATATGGATATCCCAATAGCAGAGAAGTTAATTCCCAATCTATTGACGATGGCAGCACAACTTTGTGCAACAGGTGTAATCTACCTACTTTATATGAAGTTTCTACAAGAACCGGTTTCTAAGTATTTAGATGCCCGTGCTGAAAAGATGGAATCGGATTTAAAGGATGCTCAAGCATCTAAAGAATCCAGTCATAAAATTCTTGAAGAAGCAAAAGAAACACAAAGAGAATTGCTCCAAAAGTCAAAAGTATTGGAAGAGCAAATGCGTCTTTCAGCAATGAAAGAACGCCAAGATATCATTGATTCCGCACAAGATGAAATACAAGCGCAACGTGCGCGTAATCAGGCTATGCTTGAGGAAGAACGTGAGAGTCTTCTGAAAGCGCAGAATCAGCAAGTTCTTGATATGGCACTGCTTTTAAATGAGAAAGTGTTGCTAAAGCAAGAGTTTAATCATGATTCAGCACTTGATGATTTTGCTAAAGCATTGGAAGAGATCCATGATTAAGATCGAAACCTATGCACAAGCGCTGTTTGAGGTTGTTAAAGACCCGTTAAAAGTTTATGAGGATGTAAAATCGTTTCAAAGTTTATTGCAAGATGAAGAAGTCTTAAAGGTCTTTGCCATCAATTATGCAGAACCTGAAGTTTTAGATCCTTTGTGGCATGTTTTAACTTATGAAGATGAAACCATTCGTCTTTTAAAAATATTGCAAAACGATCAGCGAATCTTGGATTTTGATCGCTTTCTAGAAAGCTTTCAAGAATTGATGATTCGTAATAAACAACTTTCTAAAGCCCATGTTGAAGTTGCTTCAGCACTGGATGCACAAGAAGTTGAAAACTTAAAATCATTATTGGCTGCTAAGTACCCAGGCCTGATTGAACTGGATGTTGTTGAAAACAAAAGTTTAATTAAAGGAATGGTCATGAGGGTTAATCATGATGTGATCGATACCAGTTTAAAACATAAGCTTGAACAAATTAAACATCAAGGGAGAAGATAATATGAGTGACACAATGTTAGAAATGTTAAAAGACCAAATTAAAACTCTTGATTTTAATAGTGTCGACATTGATGTAGGAACGGTATTTAAAGTTGGGGATGGTATTGCTTTTGTCCGTGGCTTGGATAATGTTCTAGCAGGTGAAATGTTGAAATTTGATAATGAAGTGTTTGGTTTGGCACTCAACCTTGAGGAAAGTCAGGTTGGTGTTGTATTGATGGGGAATGATATCTCAGTTCGTGAGGGTGATCGTGTCTATCGTACAAAACATGTTATTGAAGTTGGAGTTGGGGATGCGCTTTTAGGGCGTGTTGTGAATGCTTTAGGGCAACCCATTGATGGATTAGGGGACATCAAAACTACGGATACACGTCCCATTGAACGTGTAGCACCAGGTGTTATGACCCGTCAATCCGTATATCAACCACTTCATACCGGAATTAAAGTAATTGATGCTATGGTTCCTATTGGTAAGGGTCAACGTGAGTTAATCATTGGAGATCGCCAAACGGGGAAAACCAGTATTGCACTGAATGCCATCATCAACCAAAAGGGACAGAATGTAAAATGTATCTATGTTGCCATAGGACAAAAAGCATCTACTGTAGCGATGGTTGCTGATAAGTTACGTGAGCATGATTGCTTGGATTATACATTAATTGTTTCAAGTAGTGCTTCAGAGCAAGCACCGCTGCAATACATTGCACCTTATGCAGGTGTTGCAATGGGTGAGTATTGGATGGATCAAGGGGATGATGTTCTCATCATCTATGATGACCTTTCAAAACATGCGGTAGCATATCGTACAATGGCACTATTACTTCGTCGTCCACCAGGGCGTGAGGCGTACCCAGGTGACGTATTCTACCTTCACTCACGTTTATTAGAACGTGC
>DEPV01000078.1:14134-16564 GCA_002358955.1 Erysipelothrix sp. UBA3383
AACGTTATCTCAATTACTGATGGACAGCTGTTCTTAGAACTGGATGCATTCAACGGAGGACAACGTCCTGCGGTTGACTCAGGGATGTCAGTATCTCGTGTTGGGTCCAGTGCACAAACCAAAGCGATGCGTCATGTTGCATCATCATTGAAACTTGAATTAGCAAGTTACCATGAATTGCTCAGTTTTGCGCAATTCTCAAGTGATATTGATGCAGCGACACAATTTACCATTGATCATGGACGTCGTTTAATGCAACTTTTAAAACAGCCTGCTGTTTCAAAGATGCCACAAGAACTGATGATTCTATCCATGTTCTTAAACAAATACGATTACCTGGATCAACTTAAAGTTGAAGATGTCTTAGCATTTGAAAAATTCATGCACAGTCAATTCCAAAGCAATCATCAAGATTTATTGGATCGACTGATGGAAAACTGGGAGCTTGATGAAGCATTGATTGCAGATATTAAATCTGTATTAGATGATTTGATCAGTGGTTATAATGCCTAAGACGGCAAAAATCAAAGGAAGAATGCGATCCATTACTTCCACCCAGAAAATTACGAAGGCGATGAAACTTGTATCGCTTTCTAAATTGCAGCAATATAAACGCAAGATGTCACATTTTGATGTTTATTTTGAAGCCTTGAGCCAAAGCAACCGTGATTTTATTGGTTTTAGTGAAAGTGATGCACAGATGCCTAGTGTCTATCTGGTCTTTATGCCTGATTTAGGACTGTGTTCATCTTACATTAATGGGATCTCACGTTTTCTTCTGGAAACACTTGAAGAAGGGGATGAGGTGGTGCTTGTGGGAACACAGCACTTTGATACTTTGCAAAATGCAGGGGTTCAAGTCCTTAATCCAATGATGTATTCAGAGAAATTTGAACTGGAAGAAGCTTTAGAGATCTTAAAACCCCTAAAGAACTCCCATCATATTTGTGCGATTGTACCTGTGTACAAAGGCCTGAGTTTGGAATTCAATAAAGAAGTCTTGCCTACAAAAGCGGTTCAATTACGCGATGATGTTGTATTTGAGCCTAACTTTAAAGAAGCAAGCAGTCGTTTGATCAGTGTTGCACTGATTGCAATGATTCAAAATACGTTTTTTCAATCCAAGGTTGCAGAACATACAACCCGTCGTATTGCGATGGAGAAAGCAACCGATTCAGCACAAGATATGCTGGATGAATTATTAAGAGAATATAATAAAGTGAGACAAGAGGCGATTACACAAGAAATCGCAGAGATTGTTTCAGGAATGGAGGCAAATTAATGGAAGGAAGAATTGTTCAAGTTGTAGGACCTGTAGTAGACGTACGATTTGATAAGGAATCAATTCCTGGATTGTATAATGCACTTCATGTTGATTTGAATGGAACACAGTTAACTCTGGAAGTATCACAACACATTGGGAATGACTTAGTGCGTTGTATCTCAATGGGTGCTACTGAAGGTTTATCACGCGGTATGAGTGTTGTGGATACAGGAAGCAGCATTCAAGTACCGGTAGGACGTGCTGTTTTAGGACGCATGTTCAACGTATTGGGAGAACCCATTGATGAGTTACCATTTGAACGTGAGGGTGTCCAACACGACCCAATTCACCGTGAAGCGCCACAATTTAAAGACCAACAGTCAATCCATGATGTTCTAGAAACTGGAATTAAGGTTATTGACTTGTTATGTCCTTATCCAGAAGGTGGTAAGATTGGGCTGTTTGGGGGAGCTGGTGTTGGTAAGACCGTACTGATGCAAGAGCTAATTCATAACATTGCGAAAGAACACTCAGGACTCTCTGTTGTTGCAGGGGTAGGTGAGCGTACTCGTGAGGGTAATGACTTATACCATGAGATGAAAGATTCTAACGTACTTGATAATACGGTACTGGTTTATGGACAGATGAATGAATCACCAGGGGCGCGTATGCGTGTTGCTTTAAGTGGTTTAACCATGGCGGAGCACTTCCGTGATGAGTCTCATCAAGATGTACTACTCTTTATTGATAACATTTTCCGCTTTACACAAGCTGGTTCAGAAGTTTCAGCGCTACTGGGACGCATGCCCTCAGCAGTAGGGTATCAGCCTACACTAGCTACTGAAATGGGTCAATTACAAGAGCGTATTACATCAACAAACGTCGGTTCTGTAACATCGATTCAAGCGATTTACGTGCCAGCGGATGACTATACTGACCCTGCTCCAGCAACAACGTTCGCTCACTTAGACGCAACGACAAACTTGGAGCGTAAACTTTCAGAGATGGGAATCTACCCAGCGGTTGATCCACTCGCATCTACATCACGTGCACTTTCTCCTGAAATTGTGGGAGAAGAGCACTACAACGTAGCGCGTGAAGTACAATCTACTTTACAACGTTACCGCGAATTACAAGACATTATCGCGATCCTCGGTATGGACGAG
>DEPV01000128.1 GCA_002358955.1 Erysipelothrix sp. UBA3383
TACCCGATCACTTGTATATTAAATCAAAACCATCACGCTAAGGAAGTATAACCTTAGTGTGATGGTTTTTGAATACGGTGGTTATTTGACGCTTACCTTGCAACCCGTAGGTGCGCAATTATCAACCCGAATGTATAGTGTGCAACCAGTCTTTTTTATAAGATGGATGTACAAGGAGGTATCAGATTATGATATTAGCAGATAAAATTATTTACTTACGAAAAAAAGCAGGATGGTCACAGGAAGACCTGGCAATGGAGATGGGGGTATCAAGACAATCAGTTTCTAAATGGGAAGGTGCACTTTCTGTACCTGATATGGACAAGATTTTAAAGATGAGTGAAGTCTTTGGTGTCAGTACTGATTTTTTATTAAAAGAAGATGTTGAAGTTATGGATGACTCAATGCGACTTGATGAAGAAACATTACACAATGTAAGTGCAGAAGAAGCGACACAGTTTTTAACAGATACAAAGATCAAAGCAAGAAAAATTGCATTGGGAGTTTTAGTCATTATACTTTCACCTGTCATTTTGATTGCTAGTTCTTACAGTGAAGAAACTCTGCAAGTTGGAAACTTAGCTTATATTATTGGTATGTTTTGTCTTTTAGCACTGGTTGCTACAGGGGTTATTATTTTTATTAGTACATTTAGTATTAGTGCACGTTACAAATATTTAGAGGAAGAAGAATTTAGTTTAATGTATGGCGTCAAAGGGATTGTGAGTAAACGTAAGGATGCATTCAATAAAGAAGGTTATACACTCATTGGACTTGGTGTAGCAATTATTATCATCGGAGTTTTCCCAGTCATTCTAGGTAGTGAAATGTTTGAGGGGTCTGAAAATATATATACTGCACTGACAGTTGCACTCATCGCCTTTGGTGTTTATCCAATTGTATATGCTGGAGTTCAATTTGCAGGCTATGATAAACTATTACAATTAAAAGAATACTCACCACAAACAAAGAAAAGTAGTAAAATTACCGAAGTAATTGCAGGTCCTTACTGGTTGTTAACAACAGCAATCTATCTATTGATGAGTTTTCAAAGTAATGCTTGGGATAAAACCTGGATTATCTGGCCAGTAGCAGGAGTACTGTTCGGTGCTATTGCAGCTTTAGTTGAAGGCCTTCACAACATGAACGATTAATTTATAAAGAATAGTGAAATGGACCTCCGTGATGGAGGTCCATTTGTTGTTATAAAGGATGTTTAGATTATTTACAAGTTTAGGAATACTTCGAATGTTTTAATATAGTCGAGTGATTCTTCTAATGTGGATGCCTCAGAGAAGATTCTTAAGAGAGGCTCAGTTCCAGAGAATCTTGCAGATATCCATGAATCATCTTCAAACACAACCTTTAGACCATCAAAGTATGATACGGCTGATACTTCTTTTGTAAATTCAGGAAGCGTCTGGTCTTCAAACAAGATCTTGATAATCTCATCTTTTTTCTCTTGTGAGAATGAATAAGCCATTTCTTGGTTGTATAAGCTTCCGTATTCAAGATACATCTCATCAACAAGTTGTCCGATTTTCTTACCTGTTACAGCCACCATTTCAACCAATAACATTGCAGCAAAGATACCATCTTTACCCTTAATGTGTCCATCAATGGTTAATCCACCGCTGGATTCTCCACCAACAATCGCCTTGTGGAATTCCATGTTTTCAGTAATATGCTTAAATCCTACTGGTGTTTCAATGGCACGTTGATTGTGTTTTTTTGCGATGCGATCCAATAGGTGAGTTGTGGATAAGTTTCGTACAACCGGTCCACTCCATTTCTTTTCTTCAAGTAAGTATTGATAGATCAGTGACAGTAAAATGTTGGGATGAATGAAGCGTCCATTCTCATCAATAATTCCAATACGGTCGGCATCACCATCAGTAGCTATTCCCATATCATAATTATTTTCTTTCACAAGATCGCTCAACTTATGTAGAGTTGAAGATTCAGGTGAAGGGAGTTTACCACCAAATAAAGTATCATGACGATCATTAATAATATCAACATTACAACGCGTAGTATTCAATAGTATGGAAAGTGATGTTTTAGAAACACCATACATCGTATCTACAAGAACACTTAAATTCGCTTCTTTGATTTTATCCACATCAACAAAGTTCAGGATGGAATCAAGATAGTTGTTTTGTGGATTATAGATGCGTACTAAATTTTCTTCAATTGCTTTAGTATAGTCCATAGTTTGAACTTTAACACCTGCATCAATCAAACTTTGTAGATGGGCCGTAACATCCTGTGTTGCATCTCTTCCACCTTTTGTAAAGACTTTGATTCCGTTGTACTGAGCTGGATTATGACTTGCAGTAACTGCCAAACCATAGTCTGTATCCAGTTCATTCACACCATACATAATTAAAGGTGTTGGTGATGCTTTATCAATTAAGTGGACTGTAACATTATTAGCTGCAAAGACTTCTGAGAGCCATTGTGCAGCAATATCTGACATAAAACGACGATCATAACCAATGACAATGTCCCTCTTCTTTAGGTCTTGTGCAACAGCTTGAGCGAGTATTTGAACATTCTTCTTTGTAAATCCATCAGCGATTATGGCACGCCAACCTCCGGTTCCAAATTGTATCATAGTAAGATACCTCCTAATTATAAGGTACATTTTGAAGTCTTTGATTTCAAGATGTGTACCGTATTTTAAACAATTTGACCTTTTTGACACATATGCATTGTGTAATTACTGTGATAATCTATAAGTACAGATGTTAGCGATTACAAGGAGGAAACATATGAAGAAATCGTTTAAGATTTTTATGATTGCATTTATGGCTTTAGTACTCACTGCATGTTCTGCAGGTGGTAAAGGCCCAGATGGCGATAGTGGTACAGGTGGTGAAGGATCCAAAGAATTGGTTCTATACTCACCTCACCCTGCTGAAACCATTAACCTACTCGTTAAAGAATTCCAAGAAAAAACTGGAATTAAAGTTGATGTAGTAGCTGCTGGTACAGGTGAGTTACTAAAACGTATCGAATCTGAAGATGGTAATGCTCAGGCTGATGTACTATGGGGTGGAGGAGCAGAGTCATTAGCTGCTTATGGAAACTTTTTCCAACCCTATGAATCACCAGAACTAAAAAATGTGGATTCAAACTACTATTCAGCTGACTTTACATGGCTTGGAGAAAGTCCATTACCAATGGTTATCATGTATAACACAGACTTAGTATCTGAAGAGAATGCACCTAAATCATGGGAAGATCTTCTAAAACCAGAATTTAAAGGGAAAATTGCAATGGCAGACCCTGCTAAGAGTGGTTCAGCATATACCATTATGGCTACTATGGTAGAAGCATATGGTAAAGATACTGAAGGATGGGATTTCATCCAAAAATTCTATGATAATCTAGATGGTAAAATTGTAACCAGTTCATCCGGTGTCTACAAAGGTGTTGGAGATGGTGAATATGCTGTTGGATTAACACTAGAAAAAGAAGCAATCAAATATGTATTGAACGGAGCACCAACAAAAATTGTATATCCAGCTGAAGGAACATCAGCAGTTCCTGATGGTTTAGCAATTGTTAAAGATGCTAAAAACATGGAGAA
>DEPV01000070.1 GCA_002358955.1 Erysipelothrix sp. UBA3383
TTTATAGAACAAAACTTTACACAAGTTGAAGTCTTGGAATACGAAACCGAACTTTCACCTGTAACTTTTATCATCAGCCTATAAGCAAGCCCCAAGGACAATGTCCTTAGGGCTTGTTTTTTTTTTCTACAGGATGAAGACCACTCTCATCCATTAACAATACATCACTAAATGCAGCATCTATAAATGCCCGATCATGAGTGATGGCTAAAATGGCTCCTGGGAAATCTTTGACCATATCGTAGATTACATCTACGGATAATGGACTTAAGTTACGTGTTGGTTCATCCAGCAGTAAAATTGATGAGTTTTCAAGGACACATTTTAAAAGACTCACCTTGGCCTTTTGCCCCCCTGATAAATTTCCTACTAATGCATGCATCTCACTTTCAGTAAAGTTAAGATTACCCAGTCGCGTTGTAATTAGGGTTAGTGTTTCCTTTTTACCATCAAGCCATAAGTTCTCAATGGTACTGTGATCATAATTTAAATTTAAACTATAGTCTTGATGCATCACACTGACAGGATAATGTTCTGCAATGTATTTGAGTAATGTAGACTTACCCACGCCATTACGTCCAATAATAGCGATTTTATCCTTAGAATACATTTGAAGTTGAATGTTAGTTGCAAGAACCTTCCCTGCTACTTCAAGTTTCGCTAAATCTAAATCAACTACCAACTTATGATGTATTTTCTCCATCGTATCAAATCTTAAGGTAATACCAGATTCAAATTCATGTTTACTTCCAATATCTTCTTGATCCATGCGTACTTTCATCGACTTCACAACATTCATCTTTTTCTTAAGAAGTCGTCCTTTAGATGGGTTATTACCTTTGGTAGCTTGAAGAACATTACTGACATTGTGATATAATTCCCTCCAACGTTTTTCTTGTTTCTTTTTTTCGCGCAAACGCGTTTGATAGCTGTTATTTTGATGGGCAATATGAGCATTGCGATGGCTCATATATGATTCATACGTTCCGGTATAAACTGTAACAACAGACTTTGTCTTACGTTTAATCTGTTCAAAGTGAACTATTTTATTGGCGAAGTTTTCAATCAAACGCAAATCATGACTCACCATAAGAATCGGTTTCTCTTGCTTTAAGAGCCATTCTTCAAACCATAGCAGTGCATCCATATCAAGATCATTAGTAGGTTCATCAAGAAGGTAACAATCAACATCTTGTAGCAAGAGTTTAATCACTTGTATGCGAAGTCTTTCGCCATTTGAAAAACTAGCAATAAGCCGATCGCAATCCTCTAAATTACTGTAGGGTAAAAACTCATGGAACAACTGGGTAAACTCACCGTATTGTTCCCATGAATCTTCAAATATATACTCATTGATGCTTTGGTTTAATACTGTGGTATTAAGACTTTGACGAATCACGCCAAAAATTATGTTTGGATTACTGATGGATCGAGTCATAATCATATTATCTGGATTTTCACCTAATAGAGCATTTAAAAAACTACTCTTACCGTTTCCCTCTTCTCCGATCAGGGCAATTTTATCATTATGATTGATGTTTAAAGAAACAGGTGCGACAATGCTGCGCCCTGATTCTGTTTTAATTTCAATGTTTGTGTTGAACACGACAAAAAACCTCCTTATATTATGTTGTTTAGTTGAAGTTCTTTGCTATTTTCATGTTCACACCCACTCTCTTTTTAAACTATATCATATATTTAGTATGAAAAGTGTATAAAAAAAATGATGAGATATGCTCATCATTGCTTGACTAATTTTAGGTATTCTTGAATCACATCCAGTTCTCGATCATGAATCATCTTATTGATACCGAATGTCTCTTTATTAAGTTCATCCATCAACTCATTCAGTGGCATCCATACTACTTCTGAAATCATAGACTGTTCATAATCCGTTAATGCTTGCTTGGTATCTTCAACATACTCACAGACATAGTAGTGTTGAAAAGTAATGCGTTCTAAGATATTCCAGCGCTGAATCACAAATCCAAGATACGCTCCCACTTCAACATGGACGCCCAACTCCTCTTTCAATTCTCGTATTAAGGCTATTTTGTGGTCCTCACCCTGTTCAATGCCCCCACCAGGTATTTCAAGGTGGTCTCTAGGGCCAAACTCATCATTGGTTTGTATGTGCAGCATCGCTACCTTATCCCCTTTAAACACCAAACCACGCACACTAGAGCGAAGTTTACTGAATCCAGACTTTGGATAATAGGTATCGTATAAATCACTAATAATCATGGCTTCTCCTTTAAAAAAAGGTATCGTGATTCACGATACCTGATAATTTACTTTTATTAATCTTTGGTTGATTGACGTGGAGTATAAAGGTATGATAATTCAATTTCTTTATCTTCAACATCATCATTGTTTAACATTTTTGTTAGAACACGCATTGCAACTGCTCCTAAATCATAAGAAGGAATTGCAAAACTTGATAAGCGTGGTCGTACCATGGAGTTATACTTAGTATCAATCAGACACACCACTTCAATATCATTAGGCACCGAAATTCCTTGCTCATTCGCAGCATTAATTGCTGAAATCGCTTGAGAATCACGGTTTGCAATTAAGAAGTTATAATGCAAATCTTCAATGTGGTCTGTAAAGTAGTCGTATGATCGAC
Source organism: Erysipelothrix sp. UBA3383 (assembly GCA_002358955.1). GTDB lineage: Bacteria > Bacillota_I > Bacilli_A > Erysipelotrichales > Erysipelotrichaceae > Erysipelothrix. The sequence continues at coordinate 2,630 of DEPV01000070.1, forward strand.
GGTAATTAGAAGGTATTTCAATATACCCGTTATCATCAATGTTCAACTCTTTATAAGCACGTTGTACACCTGACACCATTTGTGCAGTTGTATAAGCATTTTTCTTATCTTGAATGATACCCACACGATTGCTTGGATCTTGTGCTAATTTCTTCATGGTCAATTCATAGACTGCCATTTCAATATCAACATACACTGATGCAATTGTTTCATCAGAAATTGGGTTACCAATAATAACAATTGGGAATTGATACTTGTTCAATTCTGCCAGTTCATCCAGCATCAATTTATCATTATAGATAATCACACCATCAACACGAGACTTGATGATATCATCAACCACATCTTTAATATCAACGATCCCTTCAGTCATGGTATGCAGTACAATACTGTACTTATAAATCTTTGCAACATCAATTAAACCGTTAATGATTTGTCCGGTATAACCAAAACTTGCCTCAGGTACTAACAGTGCAATTGAGGTTGTCTTTTGTAAAGCCAATCCTTGTGCAATAGCATTGGGTTTATACCCCAGTTTATCAATTGCCGCTTCAACACGCAGTCGTGTTTCCTCACGTACAATTTCCAAACCGTTAATAACTCGAGATACCGTTGCTAATGAAACCCCCGCTTCATTTGCAACATCATAAATTGTGACACGCTTCATCTTACTCACCATCTAAACTTTCTTCATCCAATGAAACATCGTCATATGTTTCTTCTTGTTCCTTTTGCGAACGCTCATCCAGCCAATCCGCTAATTTCTTACTACCATCTTTAATCACTTGAGAACTGAATTCTACAGCCTCTTTTGTTTTGTCTTTAATGACTTCTTTACCTTTGATAAAACGCTCATCATGACTGATGTTATCAATTGTTTCTTTTGCTTTATCAATGGATTGTGCCGTGATATCTTTCACTTTATCAAAGCCTTCGGAAGCTTCAACATTTTTAACAACTTGTTTTGCACCATCTAGTGCACTACTTACAAAACCACTTAAATCTTCCATGAATTCACTTTTATTCGGAGCTGCTTCAATCACTTCAAGAATGGAAGCCACCAGTTGACGGTTTTTATCCAGAAGTTTGGCTGCTCGCTCTTGAACTAAATCACGCTTTTTAATATCGGAAATGATTTCTAATGAACGCACGTTCATTTCATTCACCGTATCCAGTGATTGATCACGGTATTCAATCAGACGATCTTGTCCTTTTTTATGAGCGATCAGTGCATTGGATTGAGAATAAAAATCATAAACAATATCATCGATTTCATATACTAATTCATTCAGAATTTCATCATATTTATTCATAAACGCCAAAGTCCTCCTCTTCCTGGATGATATCTTCATCCTGTGCTGCTTCTTGTTTCTTTTCTTTAAATCCATGTACCCATCCAAGAATCGCACTTGAATACTCTGAGTACATCTTTAGTGAACTGTTAATGGCTCCCAGTGCAGACTCATTCACCGTATCTACCGTAGTTGATACAAAGCCTAAAGTCTCCAGTGGCTTTTCCAATTGATCCACTTTTAAATCGACATTCTTAATTAAATCATTGGACTCATTAAGGACTTGATCCACATGGTCCATCGTCGCATCCACACGTTTTAAAGTTTTGATCAAACGGTATAGAAAGACGATTAGGAAAATCAGTGTTAAAGCACCTAAAGTAGGCAATAGTATTTCTGAAAATTCTTTTAAACTCCATAATAGTTGGTCCATAATTCACCTCTTTCTAATATTATAACGCTAAATGTAACGGTTTACAATCAATTGAAACGTTTTTTCAGAGCATCTTTCAGATCGTAGATGTCTTTTGAACTCATGAATACATAGACAGCAGGTGCTAAAGCTTCCAGCTGATCAATGTGCTCAGGTGTATTTTCAATCACGAAACTGCCAGGAATCATATTTTGAAGGTGGGTAATATCAATATCAATCCCTTCCTCAAAATCATCAATGCTGGTAAACGGGCTTAAGAAGACATGCTCACTTTTACCCAGAGCATCTGCAAACTCATGATCAAAGTGTGCCAAACGACCCACACGGTGCGGTTTAAAAATCGCTACAATCTTTTGATCAGGATATCGCTTAAAGGCAGCATCCAGGGTCACTGCAATTTCAGTAGGGTGATGTGCATAATCATCAATGTAGATGTTAGTATCATCACTATCAATGGCAAAACGACGTTTCGCCCCCTTAAATTGTTGCAGACCCGCTTCCATATCGACCG
>DEPV01000060.1:0-3602 GCA_002358955.1 Erysipelothrix sp. UBA3383
CAATATCTTTAACTTCTCAATTAATTTAACATAAGCACGAACACGAGCTCCTGCTACTTTGTCCACAACTTCTTGATGCATGACTTCATACATCGTTAAATGTTGATACTGAGCTTTATCCCAGTAATCTTCCAGTGTCTTGTTACCAATACCACGTGGTGCTGATCCTATACTACGTCTCAGTGCTAAATCATCGCCATGTGAGATCATGCGTAAGAAGGCGACTGTATCTTTAATCTCCATACGTTCGTAAAATCTTAATCCACCATAAACAATGTATGGAATACCACGTTGTACAAGGACACGCTCTAAACTACGTGTTAGGTATGATGAGCGATACAATACTGCACACTCATCGTAGGAGCTCCCTTGGTCTTTCAAATCTTTAATTGTAGATCCAATCCAGTAAGACTCTGAATCTGCATCGTAGAACTCCTTGTATTCAATTGGATAAGCCACATCCTTACTGGAGGTTAAATCCTTATCCGTTCTTTCTTTATTATAGTGAATCAGTTGGTTTGCTGCATCCAGGATCACTTGTGATGACCTGTAGTTTTGATGCAGTGTAATAGTCTTAGCTTCTGGATATAAAGTATCAAAGTGTGTAATGTTTCGAACATCCGCACCACGCCATGTATAAATCGTTTGGTCAGGGTCTCCAACCACATACAATTGATTATCTTTACCTACCAATGATTGAATAATGCCATATTGAACATTATCCACATCCTGAAACTCATCCACTAGAATGGCTTCATAACGATTTTGCCATCGTACTCGAATCGCTTCATTATTATTCAGTAATTTATTGGTTTCAATCAGTAAGTCGTCAAAGTCTAAAGCATTAAGTTGCCTTGCTCTTTGAACATAATGTTTAAAAATGGTTTCAAGTTGTCCCAGTGTAAATGGAGACTCATTAAGAAAGGATACCGGCGTAGCCTGTGTTCCAGCAAACTTTAAATCTGAGATGAATGATAAAGCCCTTCTGAAGTTAATCTCTTTACGATTAATATCATGTGCCTTATAAATCTCTCTTAAGATACTTTCTTGATCTGCAACATCCAGAATTGTAAAGTATCGTGTTAATCCAATCGCCTCATGCTCTTCCCTTAAAATACGTACGCATAAAGCATGAATTGTAGATGTATTAACCGATGATGTAGCACCATCAATCACACCCAAACGCTCTTTCATTTCATTGGCAGCCTTATTAGTAAAGGTAATCGCACAGATGCGATAAGCTGCCATATTCCTCTTTTGCATTAAGTATAAGATACGTGAAATTAAAACACGGGTTTTACCACTCCCCGCGCCAGCTATAACCCGTATAAATTGTGCATCACTTTGCACTGCTAATCTTTGTTCTTCATTTAATTCTTTTAATATTTCCACGTAATCACCCTAATTATTATACCACAAGTATGAGCTTGGTTTGTTTTAATGAAATACATAATCTATAATAGGATTGGAGCGTGAATTATGAGAAAAACCAAACACTGGAATGAATACCAATTACTCGATGCGGGTGATGGCATTAAGATTGAACAATTCGGTTCAATCACCACTCAACGTGCTGAACCACAAGCTACATGGAAGCTGTCTAATCCTAATTTAAAGGCTACAGCAATCTATGATAAACAATGGAGCATTGCACAAGGGTCACCTACCGAAGGTATCATCCATTATCAAGATTTAAAGTTTCACATTAAGGTGGAACAAGGAAAACAAGTAGGCTTGTTTCCAGAACAAGCAGTGAACTGGGATTGGATGCGTAAAGTCATTCAAAGCAGTGATAAACCTGTTCGTATATTAAACTTATTTGCATACACAGGTGGTGCTACTATTGCTTGTGCAAAGGAGAACATTGAAGAAGTTGTCCACATTGATGCACTGCGATCAGCCAACACTTCTGCAAAAGAAAACATCAGCTTAAATGAACTTGATGATAAAACTATCCGAGTTATTCAAGAAGATGCTTTAAAATTCTTATTGCGTGAGAAAAAACGCGGTCGTACTTACCACGGTATTGTTATGGATCCACCTTCCTTTGGACGTGGTCCTAATAAGGAACAGTGGAAGATTGAAGATCATTTGGAACCACTACTACAAGCAGCAGTAGATGTCCTTGACCAAGATGCTTTATTCCTATCTGTTAATACCTATACCAGCAACCTCTCACCAGAGACGGTATTAAAACTCATGAACAAGGTTCTTAAAGCTAAGAACTTCCCATTGCATACTCATACAGATGCAATTGGTTTAACCATACAAGCAAGTCAGAAATCACTTGCATGTGGTGTAACAACAAGGTGGTGCTATGATCAAAGTCTATTATGAGGACAATCATGTCATTGTGATCGATAAACCACAAAACCAACCGGTCCAAAAAGACCGCAGTGAGGATCTTGACACCTTAAGTGCTGTTAAAGCCTACCTCAAAGAAAAGTATAATAAACCTGGAGATGTATTCCTTGGCTTAGTCCACCGTTTAGATCGACCTGTTGGGGGTCTAATGGTTTTTGCTAAAACATCCAAGGCAGCTTCTCGTCTTTCACAACAAGTTCGTGACTTAACATTCTTTAAAGAATATACAGCTGTAGTAAATGGGAATGCACACCAAAACTCTTACTTTGATTACTTAGTAAAAAATGCACACACCAACACATCCCGAGTTGTGGATAAAAATACCAAGAATGCTAAATATGCACATCTTGATATTATGGGTGTAAATTACAACAAACAATACAATTTAACACAAGTAAAAATCCAGCTTCATACCGGACGCGCACACCAGATTCGTGTCCAATTTGCCTCGCGTGGCCACTTCTTATGGGGAGACCATCGCTACGGTAAGAATATTGAAGAAGGTGCAAACATAGCTCTGTTTGCAACTCAACTAGAGTTTGATCATCCAACTACAAAAAAACGCCTGACATTTACACGTCAGACGCCCCATTCATTTCCTTTTACACTTTGGAAGAATGCAAGTAGTTCATCATGAATGGCATCGCAATCATCGTGAGCCATTTGGAATAGTTGTTCAAACTGTTCTTTAGAACCACCAAAGCGAGATACCCCTACTTCCTGAGAAGGATAGATGGTCATCGCTTTTTTTTGTGCCACTAAGTTATCAATAACAGCACGTTCTTCATAATACACACTAGTACGACTTTCAAAATCTTGTACCAATTTTGGATATTTACGATATAAAAATCTCAATAGATTACGTTGGAAGAAGCCTTGTGGCTTTCTTACAAAGTCCATACTCTTAGTTGTAATGACTAAATGCTTATCACAACCCTCAGCAATACTTTGTGCTACTGGGATCATGGTTGTAACACCACCATCCATGTAATCACGCCCATCGATATTTACCTTTTTACCAAAGATTGGCAAGGTACATGCTGCTTGGATGAATCGAGGATTATCAGCAACTTGATTTTGATCCACCCAGATTGTTTTCTGAGCTTCGATATCATAGACACCGATGTCATTCTTAATTCCAACTGTTTTTAAATCATCGATTGGATAATCTAAATCTTCAGTAATGGTCTTGTATAAAAACTCATATCCTACAATGGTCTTCTCTGCTTTAATGGCAG
>DEPV01000060.1:3609-4759 GCA_002358955.1 Erysipelothrix sp. UBA3383
GCCAGCCATACCGACATTACGCTTATCCGCTGCAACATCAACTGATGCCTTATACAAAGCCTCTCGTTTTTGAAGCACATACATCCCTGAGTACAGCGCACCTGAGGAAATACCGACAACATAATCAAACATCATCTCATGTTCAATCAACCAATCTAAGACGCCTGCAGTATACGCTCCGCGCATACCCCCGCCTTCTAATACTAAACCTATTTTACCCATCATAACCTCACATCAGTCCACTGAACATGCCAGCTACTGTTCTAAATAATCTAACTAAGAATGGCGTTTCTAAAGCCATCTGTAATGTAATCTCAATACTCTTATTCTCAATGGTATCCAGTACATCGCGTTTGCAATCTTCAACAATATTGTTGAACAAGAAAAGCACACTACATTCATAATGCAGGTAGTAAGAACGAAAATCCATATTGGTGGTTCCTACTGTACATACCTCATCATCCACAACAAATGTTTTAGAGTGAACAAATCCAGGTTCATATTCAAAGATACGAACTCCCGCCCTTAGCAGTGCTTCATAATTTGATTTAGTAACCTGATTCACAATCACCTTATCGGGTATGTGTGGTACTACAATACGTACATCAACACCACTGCGCGCTGCCATACTTAATGCTTCCACCAACTCATAACCTATAATCAAATAAGGAGTTTGAATGTAAACATACTTGCGCGCAGTATTGATCATGCCCAAGTGAACATCCAATCCTAAATCACAATCATCCGTTGGAGAATCTGAGAAAGGTATAACATATCCTAAGTCTTCACCTTCAACAACATGATCAACACAGAATTTTTCAACCGGTTCTTTAACTTTAGCATAATAAGAATAGAATTGCAGAAACATCAAAGTTAAGCTGTGAACTGCATCCCCTTCAACACGAACTGCCGTATCTTTCCAATGTCCATACTTAGAACCAATATTAATGTATTCATCCGCAATGTTCATACCGCCCACATAAGCAATCTTCTCATCGATGATGCAGATCTTACGGTGGTTTCGATTATTCATTTGAATCGCCATGAGAGGTACTAATGGATTAAATGCAATAGCATCAATTCCAATGGCCTCACACTCACGCTTTAGATTAGAAAACTCTGCACATCCCCAATCATCGTAGATTAAGCG
>DEPV01000080.1:0-1074 GCA_002358955.1 Erysipelothrix sp. UBA3383
TTGTAGTAATACTAAACAGTAGAATCCCTACAAACGCCGCTCCAAACATGGATACTTGTGTTAAAACACGTCGTTTTGCAGATGACTTACTGACCTTTTTATTAAAAATAGGAATTAGTGGAATGGAAATAAATCCAATCAAAATTAATGGTGCAAGAACTTCAAATAAACTCATAATGTAATCTCCTTATATAGTGTGTTAAATGCTTTACCGCCCCCACTGTAGTATCGTGAGAACATTTCATAGTATTCAAGACGCAATGTCTGAATTCCAACAATCAATCCCTCAAGTGCAATCACAAGGATATTCCCTAAGATCATGACGATAATACCAAATTGACCACTCATTTCATTGAGGGTCATAACAACAACCATCATTCCAGCATGGGATAATACAAAGCCTCCCACCCTTAGAAAACTCATGGTGTTGGTTACAAAACTCAATACAACTTCTAACAATTCAAAAATACCTTCAATTAAATAACCGCCCCATCCTACATCTGGACTTAAACCACGTTTTTGAATTAAGTTTTTTAACGGTTCAATCAATAAGATGCAAATCAAGGGAATCCCAACACAAATTGAAATCGTGATTGGATTCATGATCTGAATCCCATACAACATATTCACTGCTAGTCCTCCCATCACAAAGCCATAAAGGATAAACCCTGAAAGCCCATTTTGTGAAAAGAAAGCCTGAGCATAATTGCGATGTTTTAAAGATTGTACAATATTGATGCTAATGGAACTTAGGATCAGTACTGCACCCAGTGCTACTGCACTTAAGAGTAGTGTCATTGTAAAGTTACTGGATGCTACTGGTATGGGTAATCCAAATGGCTCTAGAAGTGGATGGAGCAGTGTTTCATTACCAAATACCGATCCAAACAAGACTCCAAATACCATTGAGAACATTCCAATACGTGTAGCAATACCTCCTAAAACCATACCTTTTTTATGGTAGAGATAAAGACCCCCAGCAAAGAGAACAAAACCTTGTCCCAAATCACCAAACATCAATCCAAATAATAATGAATAAGTCAGTGCAAAATAAAACGTAGGATCAAAGCCACC
>DEPV01000080.1:1080-4905 GCA_002358955.1 Erysipelothrix sp. UBA3383
ACATCTCTACAAACATTTCAAACGGTTTAGCAAACCAATTATTCTTCAGTAAGGTAGGTGCTAATAATCCTGCTTCTGCATCCGCGTCAAAATCACGACACTTCACAACTTCAGGTATAGTAGCTTGAAAGGCTTCTAAGTGTTCCTGTGTGACAAAACCATTGAGGGTCACAAAGTTATCAAACACACAAATATATTGTAAGTATGACTCTTGAATCGCCATATACTTCACATATCCATAGACATGGTCTAACAGTTCAATACACGTCTGATTCAAATCATCTTCAGAATACATTGGAATTGCAATTGGCTCAAAATACAGTGAGTCAAAGATAGCATCCAATTTACGTTCATCTTCCTTACTTGAAATATAAGCAATCCAGTTATAATGCTTGTTTTGATGAAGGCTTGTAAATACAAAGTGTTCATCTGCATGCAATATAATTTTAGAATATGAATCCTTAGGAATTCTACCAAAACGTAAGGTAATAAAACCTTTTTCTAGACTTTCCAAGTCATATTGTTTTAATTCTTTTAGAGCAATTTTATCATCTTCATCAAGAGCTTCACCACTTGATAATTCATGCAGTGTATCGTATTGATTCTCCGCTTCAAGTATCGCTGCCTCAATTTCATGATGAGTATACACACGATCATAAGTATCATCCAAGTTTAGATTTAAATCATGAATGATCCTTTCACATCGGTTCAGATAGTTTTCATAAGTTCTATCTTTAGGGTATAAAAGTCCCCCATTTCCCTCATTGACGATTTTATCGGCCAATTCAGGATGTAAATATTGAGATTGATATACGGCATCAATCATCGTGTAAACATCTTCTGGTTTACTACTGAGCACTACTAAGCGCATCGGTTCTATCGCCATATCGTCCTCCTATACTATTAATAAATCCAAAATTTCCTGTTTGGGAATGGCATAACGAATGCCCTCGATAATATCGATGATGTTATCGATTTGGATTTCAACCAAATTCATGTATGCAAATAAAATGACATCTGGGTCATTGGACATTCGCATCTTTTTCTTTAAAATCTTAAACAGAACCATCGCGAAACTGTATTCAACATGTTTATCCGATACGATATCGGTAATCTTACCGTAATAAGATTCTGACATGCCTTCGAAGAATACTTGGGGATCATCACTGTGAAGCCACTGTTTCAGATTCTCTTCATAAACCCTATAGAAACTCTTTTTCATATCTTTAAGAATCATTTGATCTTCAACCTTAAAGTAAAACTTCAAACGATAGGCATGCGATAAAGCCCTTAATTCAAGTTTCATTTTAAAGAGATCAAGGATTTCCTCATGATGAGGTTCAGATTCAATCAATTCCAATATGGATTGATTGTAATAATTATGAAGTGTTGTTTCGATAAATATTAAATCTACATCACCCTTCTTCAAACTGACTAATATTTTTTCATACGGTGTATTTTCTAATACACTTAAGACTTCAGAATATGTTGTACATTGTGCTAAAGCTTCAACATCAAATACCATTAAGTGATTCAGGTTCATCAAGAACTTACCCAAATGGTATTTAGTTCCTGCATCAATGGCATGCAGTACAAATAAAATATGATTGATTTCCATTTCCTTAATAAAGAAATCATAGAAATGATGTTTATCCGTTTTCATAAATTTCAACAAGGCATTAAAGTCATGTTGTGCTTGCGAACGTATTCTTTGTTCTAAGTACTCACGGTGTACTGACTTTTCGTTAACTGCTTCTAAAACAGCAGAAAAGCGAGTCTGTGATTTTAGATAAGCAGCAACATCGCCCACCGTACTCAAATTGATCATCTTCGTAAAATCATCCATATTCAAGTGTTGGGCACTGCGTGCTTTAGCTTTAGTTACCATGGCACGATCAAGACCCATCTTGATTTACCACCTGTTGTAAAAGATTATTGTGATCTTTAATAACTGCATCGAACCTTTTCTTAAGTTCGTCTTTAGCTGTTTCAAGAACAGCATCTTTCTGATCGTTCAATCGCTTCATGGAAGCGTCATGATCATTCACTAATTGTGTTTTGGCATCCTGGTACACAGTTTCGTAAGTTTTATAAGCTTCCTCTTTCTTTAAAAGATACTTATCTTTTTCTTCAACCAACTGTTTTGATCCTGTTTCTAAATCATCCAGAACTTGCCTTTGCACCCTTAGAATTCTTTGAAATTGTTCATCCATACGACACCCTCCATGTGTATACTATACTCCTATTTTTACAAAATTTCAGGTGTTTTAGCCCCACTTACCCATAATATTTGAATAATTTATCAATAATCAACAATAAGTAAAGAAGACTATTCTTCTAAAGCATCAAAAAGGCCCTTATTGAATAAAGGCCTGAATGTTTATGAGATATCTTTATATTGCTTGAACACTCTAGAATCAAGTATTGCAATACCTAATGTTATCCATATTGTAAGAATAATATACCATCGTGATGATGCGATTTCTAGAATTGAAATGGCTGATATTGTATTAAATACATTACCACTTAAAAATACAAGAATACGCAGTAGCATGATCAATCGAATCTGTTTCATGTTTGCTTCATCATTTCTAAGGTGTAAAGCATAGTAGGATAAAATCCATATAATGTTCAAAAGAAATAATAGAAGCATCATAAAAACCTCACTGTTGGAAGTATTATGAAACCATAAGTTCCGATAGAACAAGACCCCATAAAAAAGGTTTAGTACAGCTCCTATAAATTGAACCAAAGGATTTTTAAATAACTCGGGTTTTATCATGGTGTTTCCCCTAATCTAAATTGAGTTTAAATCTAATACTTAATATAACATTTTCTAACAATCAATAATATACCGAAGTTTATAATTAAAGAATCAATTTAAAATTGAGTCTAAAATACAAAAAAACTCCCCGAAGGGAGTTTCTAATATTAACGGAAGTAGTATGGTTTTACTTGTAATGGTAAACCGTTCTCGTCATATTTGATTACAGGGTTACCAACTAATAGTGGTGAGATGTAATCAAGTCCTTCTTGAGTAATTCCAGCGAAGTCTGGTAAGATCCACTCAAGTGGGAAATGCTTAACGTGGTTAGCAATATTTTTTGATGGTGTTGCATGGTATGTAACATCATATTTATCGCCTTCTACACGTGTAACATATACAGTTTGTCCTGTAAATGATGGGTCTACTGAACGCATGTGTGCTGACATTCCTAATTTGAATGATTCTGTAACGTCAACTAATGATTGTTCTGTAGCGTGTGAACGTTGTGCGTTTGCTAAGTCTTGAACTTTAGCACGTTCTGAGATTCCTGCATCAAGAATCATATCGCGGATAGCATGTCCTGATCCACCTAAAACAGCGTGACCGAATGTATCGTTCTTTGATTCTCCAGCTGCAAGGTAAGTTCCGTCTTCGTAACGAACTCCTTCACTTACAACAATGTAGCATTTGTTTTTCTCATCGATGTGTTTCTTAACTGTTGCTAAGAATGCTTCTTTATCAAAAGCAACTTCTGGTAAGACTAATACGTCTACGATTCCAGATACACATGCTGCAGCTGCTAACCAACCTGCATCACGTCCCATTGCTTCAAGGATGAATACGTCTTGACGTGTATAAACTGTTGAGTCAATCCATGTTTGGTATGCTGTTGTAGCAATGAATTTTGCTGCTGATGCATAACCTGGTGAGTGGTCCATAACCATAAGGTCGTTATCCACTGTCTTAGGACATCCAACAAATTGGAATTGTGTTAATCCGTTTGCTTCTGCATATTCTGCTAAAGCTGTAACTGTATCCATTGAGTCGTTTCCACCTGT
>DEPV01000069.1 GCA_002358955.1 Erysipelothrix sp. UBA3383
AATCCATAGATAAAGCCACTACATGCTGCATTCACATCAAAACAAGGGATGTCCTTTTTTATCTTGAGTGCTGCCTTCACTTGGTTGGCTACTGTAGGGATCGCCTTATCGGCAGTATATGTTGATACAACAATACAATCAATGGTTTCTAAATCAACACCGGTATTCAGTGCAGCTTGAGTTGCCATATGAGCATTGCTCTTTGTTTCATAGTATCGGGTTTTAATTCCTGTACGTTGTGTAATCCATTCATCATTGGTATCCATAATGGTCGCAAGATCATCATTGGTAACTTCTAAACTTGGGATGTATGCCCCAGTTGCAACGATTCTACTTTTCATAATAAACACCTCCGATGTTACGGAATTTCTTTTGACGCTCACGTTTGATCGCCAATGGTTCCATTTTTTCATACTGTTTTAAAGTTTGATCCAGCATTTTTTCCAATCGATTTAATGTAAGTGGCAAAGCCTCTTCCAATAAAACCGGTTCTCTTAAAATCTTATCGATGATTCCCAGTTCCATTAAATCTTGGGCTGTAATCTTCATTTGGTCTACGATTTCAGGTGCTAGTGATGCATCCTTGTATAGAATTGATGCAAATCCTTCGGGTGATAGTATGGAGTAAATGGCATTTTCCATCATCCATACTTGGTTGGCAACACCCAGTGCTAATGCACCTCCAGATCCTGCCTCACCCAGTACAATTGCAATAACTGGTACGGTAAGATCTGCCATCAACATTAAGTTTTCAGCAATCGCACTTCCCTGACCACGCTCTTCAGCTCCAATTCCAGGATAAGCTCCCGGTGTATCAATAAAGGTAATGATGGGTCTTTGGAATTTCTCTGCCTGACGCATCAAACGATGTGCCTTACGATACCCTTCAGGATGAACCATCCCAAAATTGCGTATTGCATTCTCTTCAAGACTTTTACCCTTAACAATGCCGATCACCGTTACAGGTCTACCATTTAAACTGGCAATACCACCCATTACTGAACCATCATCACCAAAGTATCGATCTCCATGAAGTTCAATAAAGTCTTTAAAGATACCTTTGATGAAAGCATCACTGCTGGGTCTTTTTTGAGATCGTGCAGTTTGTACTATTTTCCATGTTTCACTCATATTAATAACCATGCAGACCCAGAATGTTCGATAGTGATGCTTTTAAATCACTTCTTGGAACAATCTTATCCACAAATCCTTTCTCAAGGAGGAATTCTGAACTTTGAAACCCTTCTGGTAATTGGGTTTGAATGGTTTGCTCAATCACGCGTGGTCCAGCAAAGCCAATCAATGCTTTAGGTTCTGCTAATACAATATCTGCCAACATGGCAAAACTTGCAGTAACACCACCCGTAGTAGGATCACAAAGGACACTAATGTATAAACCATTCTTTTCGTTAAACTGTGCAATGGCACTGGAAGTTTTAGCCATTTGCATCAAACTTACAATCCCCTCTTGCATACGCGCTCCTCCTGAAGCGGTAAAGATAATAACAGGTTTCTTTTGTTTTGTAGCACGTTCAAATGCTAATGTAATTTTTTCTCCAAGCACACTTCCCATGGAACCCATTAAGAAGTTAGGATCCATAATGACTGCAATACAGTCTTTTCCTTCAATGGACGCTTCTGCACAAACCAGTGCATCATACAAACCACTGTGTTCTTGTAGTTTTTCAATTTTATTCATATAGCCTGGAAAACGCAGTGGATCCAGTGTTGTCATACGGTGGTTGAATACTTTAAAAGTATCAAAGACCAATCGCGCACGAGATGCACAGTGAATTCTAAAGTGATGATCACAGTTATGACATACCCACATTGCCTCTTGAAGTTTTTCAAGTTCAATCAGGGTTTCACAACTGGGACATTTCTCATACATACCATCTGGTACACTGATCAGTCCCTCTAAAAGTTCTGGTTTTTTCTTTTTATCAACTCTGCGTTTCTTAGCATTTAAATCCTTAAACATCCATTACACCTTCTTTCAATAAATCTGTCACAAGGGATGTTGTATATTCATTGTCTTGAAATGCTTCACTCAATAAAATTTCCAATTGGAAATCAATGTTGGTAACCAAACCATCAACATCAAGTTCTTCAAGACAACGGATTGCTTTTTCCATCGCCTCATCACGTGTTGGTGCATGAACGATGACCTTAGCAATCATAGAATCATAGAATGGTTGAATGGTATAACCTGAGTAAACAAAGGTATCAATTCGAACACCATTTCCTCCAGGCATATGCACGGAGTGTATTTTTCCAGCTGCAGGAAGGAAGTTTTTACGAGGATCCTCAGCGTTAATACGCATTTCAATGGCATGCCCTCGTGCTACTAAATCACTTTGTTTAAAGGATAAACGTCGTCCTTCTGCAATTCTAATTTGTTCTTTAATCAAGTCAATGCCTGAAATCATTTCACTTACAGGATGTTCAACTTGGATTCGTGTATTCATTTCAATAAAGTAAAATTCTTCATTTTTATCCATAATGAATTCAAAAGTACCACAGGATACATAACCAATACTTTGTGCTGCTTGTACACTGACATCATAAAGACGCTGACGTGTAGCTGCACTGATGTTTTGTACTGGAGCTTCTTCAATCATTTTCTGGTTGTTACGTTGTACTGAACATTCACGCTCAAACACATGAACCACATTACCATAGTTATCCCCAATCACTTGGACTTCAATATGGCGTGGGTTTTCAACAAAACGTTCAATGTATACTGCATCATTGTTAAATGCAGCCAATCCTTCAGCTCGGGCTTGATCATACATACTCTTTAAGTCATCTTCACTATAAGAAATACGCATTCCCTTACCACCACCTCCGGCAGTTGCTTTAATCATCAATGGATAGCCCAGTTCTTTTGCCAGTTCCAATGCATCTTCATAAGTATGAATCAGTCCCTTAGATCCTGGTACTACAGGCATTCCTGCTTCAATCATGGTTTGTCGAGCCGTTACTTTATCACCCATCACATGGATGTGTGAACTTTTTGGACCAACAAACTGTATCCCCATCTTTTCGCATTTCTCAACAAAGTCTTCACGCTCTGATAGAAATCCAAAACCGGGATGAATTGCAGTTGCTTGAGTGTTTACTGCAGCTTGCAGTATCGCTTCTTGATTTAAATAGGAGTTTGATAATCGATGGTCTCCAATGCATACTGCCTCATCAGCCAGCATGACATGCAATGAATCTTTATCCACTGTCGAGTACACTGCAACCGTTGCAATGTTTAACTCGCGACATGCTCTAATGATTCTTACAGCAATCTCACCGCGATTAGCAATGAGTAATTTCTGAATCATTTTCATTGTAATTCAAATAAGACTTCATCAAATGAGACTGCTTGACCATCTTCAACACAGACACGTGCAACAACTCCATCACGATCTGCTTTAATCTCATTCATTACTTTCATCGCTTCGATGATACACAGGACATCACCCTTCTTGAATGCTTGTCCCTGTGTTACAAATACGGATGCATCAGGACTTGGTTTATCATAGAAGACACCAACTAAGGGTGCTTTAATACCATCCTTAACAGCCTCTGTAATAGGTGCTGTGACGCTTTGTTGTGGGATCGTAATCCCTGATGTTAATGTTTCTTTTTTAAGTGTAATACTGAATGTTTCATCTTTGTATGAGAGTTCTGTTAGTCCTTCTTCTTTTAGGATATTTAACAGTTCTTTAATTTCTTTTGTTTTCATACGACCTCCGAAATTAGTTTGATATTCAAAGCAAATCATAATATAATGAATCTTGTAAGTCAACAAAGGAGATATTTGACAATGATTATAAAACCATTAATCCGCGATAATATCGCACTCAACGCACATCCAAAAGGATGTTATGAAAATATTGTGAATGACATCAAATGGGTGGAAACACAAGATCCAATTACTTCTAAACCTTTAAACGTATTAATAATTGGAGGGAGCTCTGGCTATGGTCTTGCAAGTCGTATTGCACTGGCTTTTGGTTCTCAGTCCTATACCTACAATGTGAGTTTTGAAAGAGCTGGGAGCAAACGTTCTACCGCTTCAGCAGGCTACTACAACAACCTTGCATTCACACAACTTGCAAAAGAGAAAGGCATTGCATCCGATGATTTTAACGGTGATGCATTCTCATTTGAAACGAAAGATAAGGTCCTAAACGACTTTATTGATCAAGGGAAAAAGATCGACCTACTGATTTATTCAGTCGCAAGTGGCATTCGTATCGACCCTTATACTCAAGAGAAATACGTTTCCAGTTTAAAACCAATTGGTGAACACTTTGAAGGGTTATCCGTAGATGTTGCTAAGAAAACACTTAAAGCAGTTTCTTTAGAACCGGCAAGTGAGGAAGAAATCGAATCCACACGTAAAGTTATGGGTGGTGAAGACTACCTATTATGGGTTCAAGCAATTGCTGATAAGAACTTATTCAGTAACAATGCTAAAACCATTACTTATACCTACTTGGGTTCAGAACTGACTTACCCTATCTATAAAGATGGAACCATTGGAAATGCAAAACGTGACTTGGAAGAGTCGCATGGCAAGATTCAAGAAATCATGAATGATTACAACGGTGAAGCACTGATTTCAAGTTCTAAAACCGTTGTTACAAAAGCATCAGTATTCATTCCTACAGTAGCACTCTATGGTGCAACACTATTTAAAGTGATGAAAGAGAAAGACACACACGAAAGTATCCTTGAACATAAATACCGTCTGTATAAAGATATGGTTTATGGCAATAAGCGTCTAGTTGATGAACAGGGTCTTGTACGTCTTGATAGTTTTGAACTGGATGGACAAACACAAGAAGAAGTAAAAGCACTGATGGCAGAAACTTCAAAGTCAGAAGATCTTGATGCAATTGACTTTGATTACTTCATAGAACAGTTCAATCAAATGAACGGTTTTATGGTAAATGACGTTGATTATGAGGAAGATTTAGACATCCTAGAATTTAATAGCAATATCCTTTGATTTTAAATGCAATTTCCTTATAATATCTAAGGAAGGAGCTTTAAATGAAAAAAATACTCGCACTAACTGGATCCGTCAAAGGGATCAAGACACAAGTTGCACTCAAACAAACTTTAAGTGCAATCGAGAAGATTGAACCAAATATAAATACGGATCTCTTAGTCATAGGAGATTTCAATTTAGAGTTTAGCGATGGTAGAGACATTAGTTTATATAACTTAGATACACAATTTGTGATCAATAAGATTCTTGAAGCTGATGCAATTCTCATTGCAACACCAATCTATCAAACATCAATACCAGGAGCATTGAAAAACATCTTCGATTTGCTTCCTATGAATAGTTTAAAAGGAAAACTTGCAGGCATGATTGTTACTGCTGGAAGTCCCATGTATTATCTGATGGCAGAACAACAACTCAAGCCCATCTTAACGTACATGGGTGCTCATTTGATTCCTAAATATGTTTATATTCAAGATGCAGATTTTAATGCAAACCAAGAAATTATCAATCCAGACATTACGCAACGTTTGAATGTACTGAGCTGTGATATGATCAAAGGTTTACGACATGTTGCATATGAAAAGACAATGACATTTTAAACTCTAGCTTTCACTTAGGTGAAAGCTTTTATTTTTCTCTTTTATATAAGGTATAATAAACAAAAGGCGGTAACACTATGAATTTGGAACAATACTTTCAGGAACCTAAGATATTTGAATATTCGGATTTAACACTGTGGGAGGATGAGTACATCTCTTCATTACTTCTCAATGCGCATTTGAATCCCCATATTGATGATGCTTCTAGAAATCATCAATTTATAGAAGATTCTGCGCGATGGATCTTAGACCAGGCACAAGCATCAAGAAGTTTATTGGACTTGGGATGTGGTCCAGGGCTTTATACACAAATCTTTAAAAAGCAGATTGATCGTGTTGTTGGTATTGATTTCTCAACACGTTCCATTGAATATGCACAAAGTGTAGATCCTGATACAAGATACATTCATCAAAACTATTTGGACTATCATGCTGATGAGCATTTTGATACCATCACCATGATTCATTGTGAATTTGGATCTCTATCAAAACTCGATCGTGCTCACATGTTAAAAATGATTAAAAATCACCTAAGTGATACTGGATCTTTTTACTTTGATGTATTTACACCAGAACAGCTGGAAGACTTCCAACAAACAAAAACCTGGATGAATCGTCAACGCAGTTTCTTTAGTCCTGATCCACATACAGAACTCATCTATAATAAGATTTATGATGATCATATTAGTTTACGCCAATCCACCATCATTACAAAAGACAGTGTTAAAGTTTACCGTCAGTGGTATCAGTACTTTACTTTAGCAAGCATTAAAGAAGAACTTGAAGCAGCAGGATTAACCATAGTAGCATCTTACAGTAACTTGTTGGGTGATCCTTTGACGGATTTCTCAAGCACTATCGCCTTAGAGGTAAAACATCAATGATACAACTTATCCCTGTTAGTAAAAACGATAAAAATACCTTATTACACTATCTTCAATCTTATGAAGCATCAGGCCATTTCTGTGAAGGTAATGTAGGCATGTTACCCCACATGGACTTTACAACATGGTTTGTGAGCATGGGTGATGGCATTCATGAACGTTGTCATATGATCATCTTAGATGACATTATGATTGGAACCTTGGATTTTCGAATGAAAGGCAATGCTGATCAAAGAATGAAATTGGGCGACATTGGTTACTCCATTCATCCTGATTATCGAAATCAAGGTTATGCTACTCAAGCATTAAATTTAGGAATTGCTATGTATCCTGCCTCAGAACTTATCATCACATGCCTTCGCTCCAACCAAGCATCAGCAAAAGTAATTGAACGTAATGGCGGTCTTTTAAGAAATACATTTCTTTATGATGGGATAGTTTCCAACCGTTATGTGATTAAAAAAGAAGACCTTGTAATATAAAATAAATTATTTAAGGACTAAAATACTCACTGTTTAAAGGATATTTCATACTTTTAGGCACACTTCATTAAAAATAGTAAGATGATTATTGTTGACAAGAACCTGAAATCTAGTGTAATATACAAAGTAATCGAAGAACAAGAGAGTAATTAATACAAATGTTGATAGCGAGTTAGGGTTGGTGGAAGCCTAATGAACAGATGGTTAATGAACCGCACTTGGGAGATGCACGTTGAACTTAAAGTAGGCGTTGCCGCATACCCGGCGTTATGGGGAAGGGGCTCATATAAATCTGAGCAAGTAGAGTGGTACCGCGTATAATTTAAACATACGTCTCTAGATTCATTTCTAGAGGCGTTTTTTGTATCTAGAAATGACATTCATATAGAAAAAGGAGAACCTATATATGAAAAAGTTATTAGTATTATTAGCAGCATTACTAGTTGTAACAGGATGTGCAAGCAAGTCCGATGGCGATAACACATTGACTGTAGCAACATCACCTGACTACCCACC
>DEPV01000124.1 GCA_002358955.1 Erysipelothrix sp. UBA3383
ATTATCACATAAGCTTTTAGGATAAAAAAATAGTGGGCCACTTTTCGATTGATTTCAACCGATTAATGGACCACTTTTAGATTAACAGAAACATATAATGCCTTATGACTTAATGAATGTTCAATATCAATCGGGTCAATATAGTGATGTGATGCCAGAAGATATAAAACAAATTTATGGTTCCTTCGTTGAAATAGCAGAGCCATTAAACACTAAGATTGATCAATATTATTTTACGTATTGGTCAACACAAAAGGATGGTAGTGGTATACGTTACTACCCAGGACAAAAAATAAGATTAACACAGCACCATACACTCTATGCACAATGGAGTACGGATGTTAAAAAAATGCAGATTGATTTCAATAGAACTGCTAATGATACAGTGAAAACATATTGGATGAACCAGGCTCAAGGGTTTAATCTAGACATGATTAGGCCACAGTATCCTGGGTATCAATTGGTATCCTTTAATACCCAAAAAGATGGAAGTGGTCTTGTTTATCAATTGGATGATATTATTCATTCTAAAGATAACTTAGTACTGTATGCTCAGTGGGAAACAATGGACTACTTAAGTATTCAATTTGATACCTTAGGACAAGGTGAACTGCTTGGAAAATCACACTACCAATTAGAAGCCAATACGGTATTGGGTATGAATCCTCAAGTTAGAGCGTATGGGAATAAACGCTTTGTGGGATGGATGTTAAATGGATTACAAGTTGATTTAAATACATTTGAGATTAAAGCAAATCATACCTTTGAAGCGTTGTATGAAGATAAGAACCTTAATTACTATTTTGATGAAGTCCATCGTGAAAAAGGGAGTCAAAGGGTTGAAGTTAGTTTTGATTTTGGAGTTTATGCTAAGCCAACTATAGTGAGACAAAACTACACAGAAGGGATGCCTGTTCAGGTACCACTTTCTGTAAGACTTCCAAGAGATGTAAAATTAATTGGTTTTGAATTGGATGGTAAAGCCATTCAATTGGATACACTTAAAGCAAGTGAAGGTCTTTATTTAACAGCGGTATATGGTGAGAAAGACAGTGAGGTTTTGGATAAAACTTTACTGAATTATAAACCCATACCAGAATTAAATGAATCCCGTAGTCGATTAAGTCGTGCAGGAGTGATAAAAGTACTATTGTTACTGATTGCTGCATTATTAATTATTGTGGATGGTGCAAGAAAGATATGCTTAAGGAGAAGAACATATGAATCAAGTCGTTGATCAAGTGATTGAGTTTCAAAAAGGGAATGCACAAGCTTTTGATTATATTTACCTGACGGTATATAATCGTGTCTTTTATAATGTCAAACGCTATGTTAATGACAATGAAGTGTGTTTGGATATTACTCAGAATGTGTTTCTAACAGTACATCAGTCATTGGATACACTGAAAGCTCCTGAAGCATTCTTTACATGGATTGATACCATTACACGCAATTTAACCTTTAGAGAAATGCAGACACGTAAGAATGATACCTTGTTTTTCTATGAGGATGATGTTTTAGAAAGTATGAGTGTGGATGATAGTTCAGATCCGATGGTGTCGGCTAAGTATCTGGAAGTGACTAAATCAGTATTAGAGTCTGTGCAGAAACTAACAGCAGTGAATCAGGAAGTTGCAAAGATGCGTTTCTATGATGAATTGAGTATTAATGAGATATCAGAACAACTTGAGATATCTGAGAATACGGTGAAATCACGGATTCATCGTATACGTAAGATACTGATTGAAGATTTAGGATCTAAGGATATCTCTGTTCAAAGTCTTTATTCAGTATCGGGTGTCCTGATTATTCCTTATGCATTTAAGATGTGGGTAGCACAGATGGCAGCAGGAATGCTTAAAGATGGGATTAGTGCAAAAGGGGCTTTACCAGGATTTAAAGAAACTCTTGGACAAGGTGTTAAGAGTCCTTCTAAGGGACCTCAAGAGACAAAGGCACCTAAGCCTAAGCTTACGTATTTAGGAGTCGCCATTGCTGCTTCTGTAGGTGCTGTGCACCTTCTAACACCAAGCATTACCATAGATGATGTAAGTGTTACTGCTTTAGATAACAATAATGTAAGTCTTGAAGTAAATCTTAAAAAAGATAATCCCAGTGTTAAAGGGGTTATCACTAATACTGATACTTTAGAAGAGTCAATCATGGATTATGATGATGGTAAATATGCTGTTGAGATTGATCAAAACGGATCATATACCATTACAATGTATGATGGTAAAACAAGAACACAAAAGGATATCAAAATTACTGATATTAATTCTTTAAATAGTGTTGTCGATTCTATAGAAGTAAGTGATAATATCGTTCGTGTCAAAATAAGTACCCGTTCTGCAGATATTGATGTTAATGCATCGTATATTACTATTGGTGAGAGTCAGTACAAAGGCACTTATGAATCTGATTTACAAATTCTTGAAATTCTTTTAGATCAAACAATTAAAGAAGAAGTTGAATTAACTGTTGTTGATGTATATCAAAATAAAACACAAGGCATTATTAAAATTGATCAATAAAATATAGATACGAGTGTAAACTTGTATCTTTTTTTAGCTGAAATCAGATTGGAAAATAAGGATATGTGCAGAGATTATAAAAATGTTGTTTAATTGGGTAAAAATTTCACAAGGGTATTACACAGAGAAGAAAGGTTTTATAATAGGTCCCTTAAATGTAATATAAGCATTGATATGCAGTTGTACATATAGGAATGGATACTATAATTAATATAGAGAGTAGGGGAACGTTATGAAAATTATTTATGTAGGTATTGCATTTGTGTTCTTAGGACTGTCAATTCTAGGAGCGATTCTTCCAGGGTTACCAGTGACACCTTTTATACTTGGGGCAAGTTACTTTGGAACTCGAGGATCAGATCGATTTAGTGATCGTTTAAAGAGTTCAAAAATGTATACCCACTATTTTAAAGAAATTCAAGATACCAAAGCAATGACTGTAAAACAAAAAG
>DEPV01000006.1:0-209 GCA_002358955.1 Erysipelothrix sp. UBA3383
TCAACACCGTTTTCTTTTTTGAATAAGTCTACTAAGTAGTCGACAACAATGTGGTCAAAGTCATCCCCACCCAGTGAGTTATCACCAGATGTTGCTAACACTTCAAAGGTTCCATCTGCAAGTTCTAAGATAGAAACGTCAAATGTACCACCACCAAGGTCAAATACTAATACTTTTTGTTCAACATCTGTTTTATCCATACCATAAGC
>DEPV01000006.1:265-3517 GCA_002358955.1 Erysipelothrix sp. UBA3383
CCTGCATCTTTAGTTGCTTGACGTTGAGCATCATTAAAGTACGCTGGTACTGTAATAACTGCTTTTGTAACTTTCTCGCCTAGGTAATCTTCTGCGTATGATTTCATGTATCCAAGAATCATTGCTGAAATTTCTTCTGGTGAGTAGTCTTTACCTTCTAAATTGATTTTCTTGTCTGTTCCGATGTAACGTTTAACAGATACTGCTGAGTTAGGGTTTGTTACAACCTGACGCTTAGCTGCATCACCAACGATACGTTCTCCATTTTTAAAACTAACAACAGATGGTGTTGTACGGTTTCCTTCTGGGTTTGTAATTACTTTTGCTTCTCCGCCTTCCATTACTGAAACTGCAGAGTTTGTAGTTCCTAAGTCAATTCCGATTACTTTACTCATAATATATATCCTCCTAATTTATTCGCTTACTTTTACAAGACTTGCTCGTAAGATGCGATCTTTAATCATGTATCCTTTTTGTAACTCCATTACAACAATATTAGGTTCAACACCTTCAACCTCTTCGGTCATCATTGCAGAGTGTAAGTTTGGATCAAACTCTTGATTTAAAGCATCAATGGCTTCAACACCTTCATCTTTTAAGGAAGCGATCAGTTGATCATAAATCATCTGTACTCCTTCTTTAAGGGATGCATCGCTGCTGTCTGCACTTAATGCACGTTCTAAATTATCGATTACTGGTAGAATTGAGAATGCAAAACTTTGTGCACGGTACTTACGTGAAATATCGTTTTCTCTTACCAATCTCTTTTTTGTATTTTCTGTATCAGCATATGCTTTTAGATAGTCGTTTTTTAATGTTTCAACTTCTTTTATAAGTGCTTCATTTTCTTGTTTTAATAATTCCAGTTCACTCAGTTCAACAACTGCTTCTTCAAGAATCTCAACTTCAAGTTCTTCTACAGCTTCTTTTTCTTTTTTCTTACTCATCATTGCCACCTTTCCCGTAGACTTCCTCAATCATTTCAGAAACATACTCTACCAGTGAAATAATGCTGGAGTAATCCATACGGGATGGACCCACTAACATTAACTGGTGCTTGGAGTCATTGCTTTCTGTAAAGGTTGAAGAGATAACTGCAACATCATCAATCCAGTGCAATTCACTATGTTCACTTTTCTTTAAACGAACATGTTCATGACCAACTGATAATTCCCGCCACATTTGGCTGTCTTCAAGCATGGACAATAACTGTCTCATCTTATCTACATTTGAAAATTCCGGTTGATACAAGATGTTATTTTCACCCGTGAAGTAAACTTCATCTTGGGCAAACCTTACAAATGCACCTGCGAAAGCTTCAAATAGCATTTCATATTGTACCAAACGCTCTGATAGAATGGGACGAATGCTTTCCATCTTCTCAACAACTTGAGAAAGAGGTGTTCCAATCAATCGATCGTTAAGGATCTGTGTACAATTCTCAATATCAGATAGTGATACTTCACCATCGAAATTAAAAATTCTACTCTCACCATGACCCGAGTCTGTTTCAAACAGGGCCATTGCAGATGTTTCATTTAAGGGAACCAGCTTCACACCTTTTAGTAAGGCATTTTTACCACTGGGTCCAAGAACCACCGAAGTGAGGTTTGTCATATGCGATAAAACCGCAGAACTTTGTTTGATGGCTTCATCAATACTCAGTTTACGATCTGAGAAGATCGTTTTTATTGCGATTTCAACAGCATTGTTAGACTTATCTTCCATCAGGTGTTCAACATAGAAACGATATCCTTTGGACGATGGTACCCGTCCACTTGATGTATGAGTCTTTTCGAGCAAACCCATTTTTTCCAATTCTGACATCTCATTTCGAATGGTTGCAGATGAATAATTGATATTGTATTTTTCAATTAAAGTTTTTGATCCTACAGGCTCAGCTGTATTGATAAACTCTTTAACGATTGAAGAAAATATCTCAATTTTTCTTGGGGTTAACATGAATTCGCCTCCTCAATATGACACTATTTTGTGCCTGTAACTATCTTATAACATCATTTTAGCACTGTCAACCCTCAAGTGCTAAAATGCGTTATCTATCACAAATTATCACTTAATGAACATCGGATTTTGTGGAATTAAGGCAGACCTTCCTTGATTTGAGAAGAATTTGCCTATTTCTTTGATTTCCCTATTCTATACACGTATAATGGTCATATAAATAACGGAGGAA
Source organism: Erysipelothrix sp. UBA3383 (assembly GCA_002358955.1). Taxonomy (GTDB): domain Bacteria; phylum Bacillota_I; class Bacilli_A; order Erysipelotrichales; family Erysipelotrichaceae; genus Erysipelothrix. The sequence continues at coordinate 2,460 of DEPV01000006.1, forward strand.
TAGTATGAAGAAAATAGCAATTGTTGCCGACTCATCCATTTCATTTAACGTACAAGATGTCAAAGACCTTGATATCATCATTGCACCTTTAATGATCACCCACAATGGAACAACATATGTAGACGGTGTTGATATTAGCAGTGAAGAATTGAATGATTTATTACGTAAGCATGAGATGGTAACAACCTCTCAACCCAATATAGGAACCATCATTAATATCTTGGAATCTTTAAAAGAGGAAGCATACGATCATGTCTTCATTCTAAGTATAGGAACTGCTCTATCAGGAGCATACGGTGCATTTCAACATGCACTGAATGAAGTGGAGATGGATAATGTAACTTTAGTAAACAGTTACTCCATTGCAGGACCTGTCCAACAAATGGCCCGTGCCATTCGTCAATATAATGAGGAAGGACAATCCATTGAGTACATGATAGAAAAAGTAAACTACATTGCTGATCATCAAGTATCATACTTATTCCCTGAATCCTTAAAACAAGTGATTCAATCCGGTCGTGTGTCACGTGCTTCAGCAACTGTAGCATCCCTTTTAAAGGTGAATGTCTTACTGGGACTCCGAAGTAAAGATGAAGCGATTGAGAAGTTTGCACTCTCACGTACCCGTCGTAAGATCTATCAAGCCATCGTCGATGATTTTATTGCTAATAATGTATCCAATAAAACACATGATGTTTACCTGCTTGAAAGTGAAGGTATGGAACGTCTCTTAGAATTCAAAGAATTTTTAACAGACAAAATGGGTGAATTTAAATCACACATGATTAACCTACCTGCAGCCGTAGCAACACACGGTGGTTTAGGATGTATCGCAGTTCAGTGGTGCCCCAAAATATAATCTATCTAAAAAAATCCCTTGTTGATCTTAGCAACAAGGGATTTTTTTGTTTATCGTCTGGGAATCGGTAGGATGATTAATGTAAACAGAGCATCGACTAACTTCCAAAATATAAAGATGAATGCAATTAGTGCAATTACGATGATAATTTCATGTTGTGTTAAAGGTATTAAGTTCAGTAAACTATAGAATACAATAC
>DEPV01000032.1 GCA_002358955.1 Erysipelothrix sp. UBA3383
AGGTCAGATTCGTACGTTTAAAATACATATGTTGTACGGTAGTGACAAAATGGGAATTATGATCCAAATTATGACCTATTTAACAATAACGCTTATTGTTCCAGCAGTTTTATCAACTTACTATTTAAAGAAAGTATTTTTAGATACAGTATTGCCTCCATTTACTTTAATGGCGATATTAGGTATTGCAATTATGATGATACTATTCAATACTATTAAATTACTAAAAAATTATGACCTAGCAAATAAGGAGTATGATTTATGACAGTATTACTTAAAGTGAATAATATTAAGAAAAAATTTAAGAATGGCTCTACAGATTTAATTGCTGTTAATGATGTTAGCTTCAATCTATTTCAAAATGAAATTTTGGGTATTGTAGGACCATCAGGAAGTGGGAAGACAACGATCCTTAACCTTGTTTCTTTCTTGAGTAAACCCAATGAAGGAACTATTGACCTTCATATAGAAGGTGAAGATGTTGTTAAGTCCCATGCAATGAATCAAATTCGAAATGAATACTTTGGATATGTATTTCAAGATTTCATGCTAATTGAAGAGGAGACAGTATATAATAATGTCGAAATACCACTGCTTTATAATAAAAAGAAGTTATCTAAGAAAAATAAAAAAATGATGGTTTTTGATCTACTGACTCAATTGGGTATTCCGGATAAAATGAATGTTAAAGTATCTAAATTATCGGGTGGTGAAAGACAACGTGTAGCAATAGCTAGAGCGCTAATCAATGATCCTAAAATTATTATTGCTGATGAACCTACGGGCTCTTTAGATTCAGAGAATTCAGAAATGATCTTTGAGATTTTATATTCTTTAAAGAAAAATTCTCAATCGGTTATTATCGTTACCCATGATGAAGAAATCGCATCACGTTGTGATCGATGCATACGATTGCAAGATGGTAAAATAGTTGCACAAACATAAAAATAAAAACACTTCAGTATCTCATGTAATATGAGACATTGAAGTGTTTCTTTATTTAACATCTAAATTGTTTTGTAGATGTATGTATTATTTTTTGTCTTCTGCAAGAGCTGCTTGAGCAAGTAAGTTCAAGTAGTTCCATGGACGGTCAAAGTGAGGTTGGAAGAAGAAGTCTACGTAAGCTAAGTCTTCGATTGTCATTTTGTTTTGGATTGCTAATGATAATGTGTTTGCTGATTGTGTAATGTCATATTTAGATAGTAATTGTCCACCTAAAATAACTTTAGTATCTGCATCCCATACAAGTTTCATTGTAACTTTTTCAGTTGTTGGCATGAACTCCGGACGGTAGTTGTCTTCTAATACTACAGATTTAACATTTAAACCAAAGTGAGGTGCTGAGTTAACAGTAACTCCTGTTGATCCAATTTTCCATCCGAATAGGTAAAGACCTGAAGTACCTTGAGTACCGCGGTATTTAACTTTGTTTTCAACGATGTTGTGTCCTACAAGTGCACCCATACGTACAGCATTTGTTGCTAAAGGAATGTATGCGTGGTCTTGTGTTGGGTTATAGTGAACTGCAACGTTATCTCCAGCAGCATAGATGTCTGGGTTTGATGTTTGCATGTATTCGTTAACTTTTAAAGCACCGTTTGGTAATGAATCGATTTTATCTTTCATTAATTCGTTTGATGGTCTAAATCCAACACACATGATGACTAGATCAGCTTCAAATTCTGCTTCTGAAGTGATAACTTTGTTTACATTTCCATTTTCATCAGCTTCAAAACCGTTTACTGATTGGTTTAGAGCTAATGTAACACCACGATCAACAAGGTCAGCTTCTAGAACATCTGTAATTTCAGGGTCTAGGTATTTGTTAAGAATACGGTCTAATCCATCAATTAAAGTAACTTGTTTACCGATGTCGTTGAATGCTTCAACAAGCTCGATACCGATGTATCCACCACCAACAATAACAACTTTTTCAGTGTCTTGTTTACGTGCGATAATTTCTTGTGCTTGGTTATAGTTTTTGCAAAGTAGGATGTTTCCAGCATCAACACCAGGGATTGGTGGTTGAATTGGCCATGAACCTGTTGTAAGAACTAATTTGTCGTATGTTTCTGTACGTGTTTCACCTGTTAATAGGTTTTCTACAGTTACAACTTTATTAACATCATCAACATTAGTAACGTTGTGTTCCATATTGATTTCTGCACCTAAAGATCTTAATTCTTCAGGGTTTGAGTAGAATAATTCTTCTGCTTTTTTAACAACTTCACCGATATATAATGCAATACCGCATGATAGGAAAGAAACATTATCGTTTCTCTCAAATACAACAACTTCAGCATCTGGTGCTTCGTTGATGATTGATTTTACTGCTGATGTACCAGCGTGGGTACATCCAATGACTACAACTTTCATAGTAAGTCCTCCTTGATTACACTCTTATTATATACTTTTGTGCAAAGCGCTAGTTCAATGACGCAGTGTATTTCACAAGTTAATCAGAGAAAAGATTGATTTATCGCCGATTTCGACGGTATTGAGCAAAACTATGTGAAGTTGCTAAGTGGTATTCACATACTTACAATTATAAGAAATATTATTTTTGTTAAAACCGTCATGATTGTGAAAATTTAATGATTATGATGGTATCTTGATTCAGTCCTTTGTTAGACCATTCATCACTATGGTATAATACAGGGTAGAAGAGGTGACTTATGCAACGTGTTGATAAACAAGACTCTACCCATGATTTAAACAAAGCTGCAATTCAACTGTTACTGATGGCTGTTGGCATCAGTCTTTTACTGACAGCAAGCATCTTAAACTTTAATCTTTTTGCAACCTTTGCTTCATTTGTGAAGAGTCCTGCTTTAACGATTTTTTCGATTTTTGTAATATTCTTAGTTGAACTTTTATTACTAACCATATTTAACGAATTAAAGATGACACTTAGTTTTTCATTTTTAATTACAATACTCATATCGGTCATCAACTATTTAAAAATACAATTTAGGGCAGAACCACTGATTCCTACTGATTTGGGATTTATCTTTGATTTAAATTCAATCATTCGTTTGATTACACCAACTCAAATTATCATGATTAGCATTATGGTAATTGCTATGTTAAGTATTATTGGTTATTTAATCTATCGTGAAGTTCGTCATCAAACAGGCATCAAGTTCTTTGACCATAATCGTCAAAGTACTTATCGTAGAGGTTTTATTTTACTATTAAGTGTTGTCATGTTAATGTCCATGCGTTCCTACCAAGTTGAAGGAAGCCTTCTTAAGAAGACCTTGACCTCATTTGGGTTTAAAGAATATGAATTTGATATCTTAAAGAGTTATCGTGAGAATGGGTTTATTAATGGTTATATATCAAACATCTCTGATGAAGTCATGCTTCAACCTGAAGGCTACTCACAATCAGCAGTAGAGGCCATTATGAAAAAATACCAAGACCGCGCGGATGTGTTTAACATGCAGGCTAAATATGATAGTTTTGAAGATATTTCGGTAGTTTATATTCTTTCTGAATCAACTTCCAATCCAGATCGGGTGAAGGGTGTTAATATTGATTCCAATCCTTTGGAATTTATTACAGATCCAGTAAATAAAAGTTTAAAAGGTTTGATGGTATCACCTGTTTATGGTGGATCTACCGCTAATACTGAATTTGAAATTCTAACTGGGTTAAGTATGCAATATCTAAGTTCAAACTCCATCATTCCATTTAAAGGTCTGATTCCTGAATTTGATAGTTTCCCAAGTATGGTTCAAGACTTTAAAAAGAACAATGAATCTGCAAAGGCATATTCTTTACATTCTTATAATAATAAATTATTTAAACGTCCAGAGGTTTATGAAACATTTGGATTTGATGAATCGTTATTTGATGAAGATATGCGATATCAAGATACCATCGATGATTCAACTTATATTAGTGATGAATCAACCTATAAAGAAGCATTGGATCTACTAAAACAAGAAGGCAATCAATTCATTAACGTAGTTACTATGCAAAATCATTCGCCCTTTACAGATAAATACGATACTCAATATCCTGGAATTACATTGGATGAAGAAGATGAAGAGTTACAAAATACATTAGCTTCTTATACTCAAGGTATTAAGTATAGCGATGATGCTATGAAAGAGTTTATGGATGAAATCATGAACTTGGATAAAAAAGTCGTTGTTGTTTACTATGGTGATCATTTACCAGGACTGTATAATTCTTTATTAGAACAAAATGATGATCCTTTTGATCTTTACCAAACGGAATACTTTATTACCAAAAACTTTGATCAAGATGTGACTGGCTTGGCCCAAGAAATGAGTGCTTCGGCTAACAGTATGAGTGCATTGACTCATGCAGTAGCAGGGGTTAAAGTTAATCCACTTCATATGCTGAATCTGTCTTTAACACAAAAAGCAATTGGTGGAAATGCACAGTTTTATAAAACCAATCAAGGGACAACAGCTTATGCTGATCTTGATGATGAAACAAAAACCATGATTGAAGAGTTTAAAATGATTCAATATGATCTGTTAGTTGGGGAATTTTACGCTAAAGAATATTTAAATTAGGACTTAACTGTATGATAGTTCACTTATGACTAGGTGATATTATGATACAGTTTTTTCTTGTTTTAAGTCTTTTATTCAGCTTTGTAAGTCCTCTTAGAATCGAGGCACAAACGATTAAACCTGTGAATACAAGGAGTCGACACATTTTTAATTATGAACTTTTAGAGATGCATATAGAAAATAATCGATTGTATTTAAAAGGGTGGGCAGTATTGTTACGCAATCAGAACCTGCATGGACCCAGTACCCATACCATTACGGTACAATATCAAAATAACGGACGCTATACTGATATTGAAACGGAGAGTTATGCTGTTTCTTTAAGTAAGGATCTCAGTCATATTGGATATCCTGCATGTACTGATTCCGATATGATACGGGATGACTGTAATTATACCTACAACAACGTTGGGTTTAAGGCATCTCTTGATTTAGAAGCATTACCAAGTAATGAAGATTATCAACTCCATTTGTTAATTGAAACCCATCAAACCAAGAAGGCATATCGTACGCCTTTGTATTTTGCTCAGGAGAAAAAGGTAGAGACCAAAACAAAGGATTCAAGCATTACTGTAAATGCTGCATTTGACCGTATGATCATTGATGTTTACTATGCTACTCTTCGAGTTACTTCAGGTCCTGCTCATAGTACCTCTGGAAACCACATGCAAGGGGGAGGATCGTGTTCTCCATCTTTCGGTAACCTTTTATACTACAAACACAATACTCGATTCAATAAGGTTTATGATAAGGCGATGTATAATGGTTTGATTACTTATTACAAGGTCGCAATTGAGACAGAGGAATGTTTTGATCAAAGACGACGTGTTATAGAGGCTGACAGTGGCCTATATGCCTACATACCATCTACCTTTATCAACTATGATGGAGCGCCTGTAGTCATCTCTAAACGCCGTTTTGCAGCACCTCGACTCAGTGTTTTGGATGCTCGAATTGAACAATATACCGAATACAATCCCTTACTGTATGCCAGTGCTCAAGATTCACAAGAAGGGGATATCAGTTCAAAGATTAAAGTTCAATCAAGTAATGTTAACACACGCATTCCAGGTCATTATAGGACCTGTTATACTGTAGTGAATAGCAACAATCAAAGTGGGAGTGCATGTGCCAATGTTGAGGTCGTTGCAGTACAGACTCAGATCCGCTATATTAATAAAAAATCATACCCTCACGCTAAATTACAATTATGGGGAATTAAGGCATTTAATCAGTTCTTATTGACTTTAATAAACAAATAATCGGCTTGTTTTATTATCTTTATAGTGTAAAATAAAAGGGCAGTGAACATGCTCTTTTAAGCGTGTTTGAAGGAGATCTAAATGAAAAAGAACGCTATAATTTTAACGCTTGGGATACTTGTATCAAAGCTCTTTGGTTTCTTACGTGAAGTGACTCTTGCCTCTGTATATGGTGCAGGGATGTATACAGATACATATAAAATAGCAAATGATATTCCAATTATTATTTATGGATTTGTGGCGGCAGGAATTGTTACAACGTTTATACCAATTTATTCTAGAATCAAGGAAACAAAGTCTGAAGCAGATGCTGATAATTACCTCAGTAACATCCTTAACATTATGGGAGCTGTCTCAATTGTCTTAAGTATCTTTGGTTTTGTATTCGCAGAACAATTAATTAAAATATTTGGAGTTGGATTTGATCAACAAACAGCACAAACTGCTGTAGGATTCTTAAGAATCTCCATATTCTCAATACTCTTCTTATCAACTAAGAGTATGCTTGAAGGTTACTTACAAATTAAACAACGTTTCTTAGTAACCGTTATATCTGGTTTTGTCCTTAACATTGTTATCATCAGTAGTATTATCTTATCAGGATATACTGAACAACCAATCTTATTAGCAGTAGGTATTCTAGCATCAGTAGCATTACAAACTGTAATGTTTATCTTCATCAGTCTAAAAATTGGATACCGTCATAAGAAAACATTCAATCCTGGAGACCCAGAAGTTAAAAACATGCTTACCATGGCTCTTCCAATCATCTTTGGTTCTTCAATTGACCAAGTTAACAAAACAATTGATAATACGATTGCTTCAACCCTTGGATCAGGGGCAATTTCCACATTATCTTATGCTGTACGTATTAGTGATTCCATCTTAGGGATTTTCGTATCATCAATCTCTGCGGTTTTATACCCATCACTTGCTAAACAAGCATCTCAAGGGTTAATCGAAGAGATGAAAGAAACA
>DEPV01000079.1 GCA_002358955.1 Erysipelothrix sp. UBA3383
GAAAATTATTGCCTGAGATGTCAATTTAATTTTTTATACATTATATAATTAATTAAATCATGACGATGCTCTTGGTGTATAATAAAATCAGAAGGAGGTACATTTATGTGTACTCATATTACGTTAAAAAGTAGTGACAATAAATATTTATCTGCTAGAACGATGGATTTCTCATATGATTTAAGTCCTGATATGGTCTTATATCCTAGAAATTCACAGCTTCATTTTACAATGCTGACAGAGCAACTCAAGGATCATTATGCATTCATGGGACTCTCTAAAGATATTGGTACATATATTTGTGCCGATGGTATTAATGAACACGGATTAGCAGTTGCTGAATTGTATTTTGAAGATTATGCAAAATATGCTCCTGCACCTGTAGAAGGCAAGACCAATTTAGGATGCCATGAGTTTCTACTATGGACACTTGCTACATGCAAGTCATGTCAAGAGGTCATTGATATCATGCCAAGCATTAATGTGGTTGGGGTTGAAATTCCGTTTCTAAAAAGAACACCACCTCTTCACTGGGTCTTTATTGATGCAAGTGGACAATCCATCGTCATCGAAATTACAGATAAAGGCGTTGAAATCCATGATAACAGTTTGGGTGTTTTAACCAACAGTCCAAACTATGAATGGCATTTAACCAATGTGCGTAACTATGTGGGTCTTGATCCTCATACTGTAGGAACCCGTACATTCTTTGATAAAGAATTTAAGCCACTAGGTCAGGCATCAGGAACTTTTGGAATGCCAGGGGACTTTACAGCCCCATCACGCTTTATTAAAGTGCTGTATAATAAACTGTCTGTACAACAACCGGAGAATAGTGAAGAGCTTCTGATTGCTGGTACTCATGTATTGAATAGTGTTGATATTCCTAAAGGGAGTGTTGTTACTACTCGTGCTACCATTGATTACACTCAATATTCTTCCTATGTAAACTGCAACGATCGCTCATACAGCTACCGTCTTTATGACTCACTTTGTGTTGTAACACATCACTTAAGTGACTTTGATCTTGATGCAGATCAGATTAAAGTTATCAAATAATAATATTAAAAATACCCTGTTCTTAAGTAAATTACTTTCGAACAGGGTATTTTTTGAACTGGTATGGATGGTCCTTTCATCTGAGAAATAGAAGGACACATTATGAAACTCTATAAAGTTTATTTAAATTATCGTACTGATTTTAGACCTTTAGCCCATAGTAGAACTTGGTTGAACATGCCATTTGCATTAGCTGCATGGTAGTCGTGTGGTTTGAATACTGAGAAGTTTTCAAAGTCTGCCATGATTGAGAATGTTACCATAGTACGAACATCAGCCATTTCTTGTTCAGCTGCTACAAGACGTAGTGAGTTGATTGCTGCTAAACCTCCTAGACCTCCATAACCAACATAACCTACAGGTTTGTTGTGTACTTCTGGTTGTAAGAAGTCCAGTGCATTTTTGAATGCACCTGGCATTGCACGGTTGTACTCAGGTGTAATGAATACATAACCATCAAATGAAGCCATTTTGGCCTTCCATGCATCCACTGCTTCACCGGTTGCATCTGCTGCTTGAGTTGTAAGCATTGGTAGATCATAATCACGTAGGGATACTAATTCGTATTCTACATTCTCATCATTACGACTGTTTGCATAGTTTAATGTCCAGTCTCCTACTTGAATTCCATTTGCGTTATCGCGAACACTTGCGACAATAATTCCAATTTTTAACATATATTTCTCCTCCTGAGATAATAACATATCTCTCTGCTATGTTATTATAATAAAATATTTAGATTGATTCTACAAGCAAGATGCACTCAGGGATTAAAAAACCTAGATTTTCATAATCTAGGTCTGTTTTTTAGAATGATGGTACTAATGTTTGAGCGTTGGTCTCGTTGGTTAAGAATTCCTTAACTGCATCTGATGTCATCGCTGCTTTTAAAGCTTTAATCTTTTCTGAATCTTTATTATCTTCACGTGCTACCAGTGAGATTGCAAAGTATGATGTTGATTTTTCAACAAACAGTGCATCCTTGAGTGGTGTTAGCCCGATGTTACCAATGTATGTTGGGTAGTTGAATAATAAATCAACATCCTCATAAGCATTGGTTAATGTTAGTAGATCAACTGGATAAAAATCTAAATTTAATGGATTTTCTACAACATCATCCAATGTAGAAGTTTCTGAACCTGGTGTTTTTAGTTCAATAATACCTTCTTGTTCAAGCAGTAATAAAGCCCGTGCTTGGTTGTTTAAGTCATTTGGAAGTCCGACCTTAGCACCCATTGGAATATCCTCAATGGATTCAATATCTTTTGCATAGTAAGCAACAATTGCATCATAGATTGGTGTAATACCCACTAAGTTACCATTGTGTGCTTGGTTGAATGATTCCATAAATGGAACGTGTTGGAAGAAGTTTGCATCCACTTCTTTATTGTTTAGCGCTGTATTACCAGCTGTGTTATCACTCACTTTAATCAGATTGACTTCATAACCTTCTTCTTCAAGTTGTTTTGCTGCAATTTCGATAACCGTAGTCATCGGTTCTGTATGAGATGCAATATTAATTACTTTATCACTTGTTTCTTTAGGACTGCATCCTACTAATAGAAATAAAACGGTACTCATTACTAATATTTTTTTAAACATATTTTCCCCCTAATGTTTATCGCACTGGTTTGCCAGTGCATGTCCTAACCATTGTAGGATTTGGACAATTACTATAATCATTACAACCACAATCATCATGAGATCATAACGGTGTTGATGATACCCATAGATCATTGCAAAATCTCCCAAACCTCCACCACTAACAATTCCCATGACTGTTGAGTATGAGAGTAGGCTAATGGTACTTGCAGTAAATCCGCGAATCAAAGAGGCGCGTGATTCAACTAAATAGAAATGCCATACAGTTTGAAGTGTTGATGCTCCCATGGTTAGGGATGTATCATCAAGACCGCTGTGTATTTCTAAGAGTGATTGCTCTACATAACGTGCATAGATTGCGATTCCAACCAAACTGAGTGGAAAGGATGCAGGTATGGTTCCCAGGGTAAAGCCCAGTAAGAACCGTGTTACTGGCATCATGAATACTACAAATAAGATGTATGGGAAGGAACGGACGGCATTAACATAAATGTTAGCGACAGTTGATATTAAAAAGTTGGGTTTGATACCATCTTTACGAGAAATAACCAGTAAAATTCCCAGTGGTAGGCCTAGTAACACTGTAAAACTTAAACTGATTCCCATCATGATGGCAGTTTGATTAAAGGCTTTATAGATTGCAGCCTGATTATCTATAAACAGTTGTATCATAAAAGAATCTCCCGTACATACTCTTGATAGGTTTGAGCATGCTCTTCTTTTTCATCCTTTGTGATCATATAGGTATCAACTAGTTTCCCTTGATCTAAAAAGGCAACTTGATTACATATCTGTCGTGCAAAACCAAGGTCGTGAGTCACCAGAACAATGGTTGTATCCAGTTCATCATGAATTGCTTGCAACAATTTTAAAATGGCAATACTGGATTGATAGTCTAAAGATGCAGTTGGTTCATCACAAATTAACAATTTGGGATTACTTACTAAAGCACGAGCAATCGCTAAACGTTGTTTTTCACCACCACTTAATGTAGCTGGATAAGCATCCATATGCTTATCTAATCCGACAAACTTTAAGACTTCCATAACCTTTTTAGTATCTTTTCTTTTCTGCAGTTTTAGCGGTAAATTCACATTGTCAAAACAGTTCTTATTGTATAAAAGATTAAAGTTTTGAAATATTGTAGCAGTTTCATAACGCATTTGTGATGTAAAACCATCTTGTGTTATGTTCCGGTTTGCTACATGAATTGTTCCAAAATCTGTCTTTTCCAAACCCAAAATCAAGCGCAGTAAACTTGTTTTACCGGCTCCACTTTCACCAACAATACCAAAAATTGAACCCTTTTCGATCTTAAAACTAACGTCTTCTAAGACCGTAATGGATTGATTTTTTTGCTGGTATTTTTTCGAAACATTATCAATTGTTATCATATCTTCTTCTCTTTCCAGATTTAATTATAACAAAGATTGTATGAAAGACATCCAATATACCCAAATAGAATCAAAGCGCATGTGAATCTTATATCAGAGCAAAAAAATAGCTCCAAAGGAGCTA
>DEPV01000042.1:0-221 GCA_002358955.1 Erysipelothrix sp. UBA3383
CTTCTTTGATAAAGAAACAGAACTTGTTATTAAATAACCTTTTCCAAAGCCGTTAAGGCAAATGCAAAGACTCTTGATCTCCAACAAGAGTCTTTTTTCTTAGTAAAATGGCCTAAAAAGGCACTTTTTAACAATTTTTGAACATTTCTTCAAATTTCACTTGCATTGTGATTTCTCTGTGCTATAATGTAATTCGGTTAAGGAAACAAGCCGTATATTGG
>DEPV01000042.1:251-4565 GCA_002358955.1 Erysipelothrix sp. UBA3383
GCATCAGACTTTGACTCTGACATTCCCTGGTTCGATCCCAGGTGCCCCAGCCAATATAAAACTTAAACCCACAGGAAACTGTGGGTTTTCTTTTGTCCTTTCAGACCTGGGCGTATCTTTTGCAACGCTTGTTTAAAAGGGTTAAACTATAAACATAGTAAAGGAGTATGTTATGGAAAAAATACTAGGATTACATCACACATCATCAATTGTTAAAAACCCACAGGAGAACTTAGACTTCTATGCTTCTTTCTTTGGATTAAGACTTGTTAAGAAAACAAGCAATCATGAAAATAAAGATCAATATCACTTATATTATGCAAACCACGATGCAACAAGTGCCATCACAACCCACTTTCCAATGCAGGATGCACAAGATGGGATAGTAGGAGATGGACAAACAGAGACAGTTCGATATGCAATTCCTAAGGGCAGTATGTCTTTCTGGGAAGATCGCTTAAACCACTTTGGCATCTTTAACTTTAAATACAAACGCTTCAATCAAGAATATCTCGCATTTAATGATCCCCATGGTCTAGCACTGGAGTTTGTTGAAGTGGATACACAAGATCAAAACTTATGGGAGTTTAATGGTGTTACACAAGATGTTGCCATTCAAGATATCTATAATGTATCCCTTGCTTCATTAAGACCTGAAGATACCGTTAAACTTTTTACGGAAGTCTTTGGCTATGAAATCGTAGATAACGATCCTGAATACCTACACCTTCAAGTTCACGATGGAATTGGAGGGAGTGTTGATATTCGTAAACAACGCTCTGTAGAAGGAACTGAAGGTACCGGTACTGTACACCACATTGCCCTATCGATTCCAAATGGATCTGCTCAAGCTTGGAAAGAAAAGTTAATGAAAGCAGGATACTTCCCTACAGCAGTTAAGAACCGCTTCTACTTTGAATCCGTCTACTTTAGGGATAAAGGTGGTATCACCATCGAACTTGCAACACAGGGCCCTGGATTGACCTATGATGAGTCTGTTGAAGACTTAGGTACACAACTCATCATTCCTCCACACTTCAAGGATGATGCACAGTACATTAAAGATAATCTAGCACCTTTAGAACTTAAAGCAATTGATCATCTACAAACTTACAGTTATCGTAATCGTGATGAGTTTGAACATCTTCAAGCCCGTCAGAAAATGATGGCAGAACTTAAGGCTCTCAAAGCATCAGGTGCCGATAAAGAAGCGATCGATGCATTTAAAAAAGACTATTTAAGGAGAAATAAATAATGTTAGTACACGTACACTATAAAGGTCAATCAGACCAAACCATCATCATGTTACATGGAACTGGTGGTAATGAAAATGATTTAAAAGACATTGCACTTCGCATTGATAACACTGCAAACCTCATTGGGATTCGTGGTGGTGTTGAAGAGAATGGAATGTTACGTTATTTCAAACGCTATCCCGATGGATCTTTTGATTTAAAAGATTTAGCAATGAACACTAAGAAACTTTATACTGGTATCTTAGAATTGTTAGAATACTACAAATTAGATCCCACAAAGACAACACTCTTAGGTTTTTCAAACGGCAGTAACATTGCCATCAATATCTTCAAGGAGTATCAAACACCGTTTAATAAGGCAATCTTACTTCACCCTTCTCCTGTAAGAATGGAAGTACCTGTTCTTGAGCAAGAGAAGCTTCAAGTATTCTTAAGCTTTGGACAAAACGATCCCTTCATTACAGTGTATCAATTCAATGAGTTAAAAGATCAATTCCCAAGTGCAACAGCATACATGCATCAAGGGGGTCATCAATTAACCTACGATGAACTTAAAGCAGCACAAAACTTTTACCAATCATAATTCTAAAGCCGCGCAAATGCGCGGCTTTTTTATGCAGTCCAAAAAGTTCGTAGGGCTTTCATTTTAATATTTTGATATACTAATCTTAGAGGTGACTTATGAAAAAATACATCATTGCATTAGACCAAGGAACAACCAGTTCAAGAGCCATTATCTTTGACGCTCAAGGAAAGGATGTTGCTATGGTACAAAAACCCCTGTCCAGCAGTTTTCCACATCCTGGATGGGTTGAACAAGATCCTATGGAAATCTTATCTTCTCAAATTAGTGTTTTAAGTGAATTAATGACACGCAACAACATCCATGCCAGTCAAATTGATTCCATCGGAATCACCAATCAAAGAGAAACCACTATTGTATGGAACCGTCATACCGGACTTCCTGTGTACAAGGCGATCGTGTGGCAAAGTCGACAAAGTGCCGATATCATCTCAGAGCTTGTTAATGATGAGATGGCTAAGAGAATTCAACAAAAAACAGGCCTTCATCCAGATGCTTACTTCAGTGCTTCGAAGATTCGTTTTATTCTTGATGCCATTCCTAATGGTCAAGAACAAGCAGAACAAGGTGATCTATACTTTGGTACTGTAGATACATGGTTACTTTATAATCTGAGCAATCAAAGCGTCCATGTTACCGATTATACCAATGCATCTCGTACCATGTTATACAACATTGAAACATTAGAGTGGGATCAAGAACTCTTAGACCTTTTTAACATCCCTGCTTCAATGCTTCCTAAAGTTACTAATAGCAGTCAATATCTTGCAAGTTATAACTATGGTGGTACTCAAATCCCCATCACAGCACTCATAGGAGATCAGCAGGCTGCATTATTTGGGCAGACATGTTTTGATAAGGGCTCTATGAAGAACACTTACGGTACAGGATGCTTTCTCTTAATGAATACTGGTAAAGACTACATACAGTCCAAACACGGACTTGTAAGCTCAATTGGTGTTGGTATCAATGATGAAGTTCAATACGTACTGGAAGGCTCTGTATTCAGCGCAGGATCGATTCTAACATGGCTTCAAGACAAAGTTGGCTTATTGAATCATGTTGCAGATAGCAGTGATATCGCGATGTCTGTTGACGATCATCAAGATGTCATGCTCATACCAGGATTTACCGGTCTTGGTGCACCTTATTGGCGTATGGATACTATGGCTTCCATTGTCAATATGACACTTAACACACAAAAGAAACACATCATTAAAGCAGCCCTTGATAGCATTGCACTTCAAACGGTTGATGTTGTAGATGCAATTCTAGATGATTCCAATACAGAATTGGAAGCCTTGTATGTTGATGGGGGTATGTCTGCTAATACTTACCTCTTGCAAACACAAGCTGACTTATTAAATACAACTGTGATTAAAAACAGCACTAAGGAAACAACAGCACTGGGTGCAGCATACCTTGCAGGACTTGCAACAGGATTCTATAAAGATCTCGATCAATTGAAAGCACTGAACACATTGAATACGAAATTTCATCCAACTATGAATGATAAAAGTCGTGAAGACATGCTAACTAACTGGAAACACGCTATCACAAAACACTTACAATAAAACATTATGACACAAGACTTACTATAATATTCCTTAAAAGAGTGGAACATCCTTATGTTCTGCTCTTTTATTTGTTAAAATAGAATCGGAGGACTTTTATGAACCTAATTATACAAGCTCTGATTATCTTTGGTATCTCATATACCGGAGATTTTATTACAGCGACATTCAACCTTCCCATTCCAGGAAGCATCATTGGAATTACTATCTTATTTTTCGGACTTTACTTCAAAATCATTAAACTGCAATATGTTGAGACAGTAGGTAACTGGCTTAAAGACCATATGGCTTTATTATTCATCCCGATTACAGTTGGTTTAATGCAAGAGTACGACCTTATTGCACCACACTTAGTACAACTAACAATTGTGATGATGGTCAGTACTGCATTCACTTATATCTGTGTAGCAAAAGCTGTCGAGAGGTTTAACAATGACAAATAACATTTTATTCGGCGTCTTATTAACATTACTCGTATTCAACCTTGCAGTATGGCTTGCTAAAAAAACGAAGATTACATTTCTAAATCCACTCTTAGTATCCAGTGCTTTAATTATTTTACTCTTAGTGGTATTAAACATTCCTTATGAGAATTTCAATCAAGGTGGAAAATACTTCACGATGTTGATTACTCCTGCTACAGTTTCCTTAGCAATACCTTTGTATAAAAACTTAGATACTCTAAAACAAAATGGAAAAACAATTGCATTGGGTGTTGGTGTTGCAATCATTTCTCACTTTCTATGTATCTTAGCACTTGGATTTGTACTTAATATGGATTCAGAGATGGTCATCAGTTTAATTCCTAAGTCGATTACTACTGCGTTTGCACGTGATATCAGTACATCAATTGGTGGTATCGAACTCATTACAGTATCCGTTGTAATTGTTACTGGGATCT
>DEPV01000042.1:4600-7336 GCA_002358955.1 Erysipelothrix sp. UBA3383
ATCTGCAAGCCTTAACAAGATTTTTAAAATTAAGAAAGACAGCAGTATTGGACTTGCATTGGGCACCAGTGCCCATGCCATCGGGACTTCAAAAGCAGTCGAAAACAATGACATCCAAGCAACCTATTCAAGCTTAGCACTCATCGTAACCGGTATTGCTACTGTGGTTTTAGCACCATTGTTCGTAACAATATACAAACTACTATTCTAATTTAATTCATATGCTTATATTCAAAAAAAGTCTTAGCACCTTAATGGTTGCTAAGACTTTTTACTTTAGTTTAAAATTCAATGCTTATAATTTCAGGACGTGCGAAGAATCGCATCGGAACAAAGAAAACATAACCTCCAAGTCCTTTACCAACAAAGATTGATGTTGTAGGTCCTTGAACCATTCCGTATTGATACTTCTTACCATAGGCCGATTTGATAACTGGAGCATAGAGTCCAAATAAAGTTACCATACCACCATGGAAGTGTCCTGCTAGTGCAATGTCCATTGGACTTTGCATTGTTTCTACAAAGTCTGCAGAATGTGTTAATAGAAGACTGAATTGATCCTTAAGTTCAGGTAATTCAGGCATCCCGATTCTTAAATCATCCACACCCACAATTTGCATGCCACAGTAATCCACTTTTTCATTAATCAAGAGTTTAATGTTAAGACGTTTGTATAAATCCAATACATAGTCTAATTCGTAATAATCATGATTTCCCAAGATTGCAATAATGGGTGCATTAAACTGTTTCATGTACTGCTCAATGTGACGGTTGTTAGGATTCTTTTTATGAATTAAGTCCCCACCAAATAAAATCAAATCAGGATTTAAATCATTCACACGTTTTACAATTCTTTTAATAGCCGCATGTCGAAATCCTGTACGGGCATGATCAAATTGGAAATCACTAAGAAATACAATCTTCTGACCTTTCAGTGCTTCAGGGATATCATGTTTTAAATCAAAATCTTCAGCTTTTAATACCACATTCTTTGGCATGTTATATTCAGTTAAACCCCAAATCAGTCCCAGGAGTAAAACCAATATAATCCAAATCATTATAGACGGTTCCCTTTGAGATTCTTAAGTACAATAACAATTGGTGGAACCACAACCATTGCAAAGACTGCTTCAACAATGGCGTTAGTACTAAAGATTCCCAATAGAACTGCAAATAAGGTACCCATGTTTTCTTGTCCAGGGATAATTGGGGTTGAACCCAAGAATATTGTAAAATAGAGTGCGACAAACACAAATGCTGAATGCAGAATGGTACTGAATAAAGCAACCGCTCCATATTTCAATGTATTGTTTTTAATAAATGTTCCCAGTAATCCTGCAAGTGCCCCAATTGATACTCCAAATAGGAATCTTGGCAAGACTGAAACTAAAGGATTGATAAATAATAAATCGAATGGTGAAGAAGCGCGTGTTAGTGCAACAATTAATGTTGAAATACCAAACACCGTTCCATTGATAACTCCGGATTTAAATCCTAAAGTTAAACCTGCAATAATAACTGGAATGTGAATGACTTGGATTGCAATAACTCCCAATTGTAAAATTCCAAATGATGGAACTAATGACATTACTAAAATAATAGTAATGAATAAAGCGTTGAATGTTAATTCTCTTGTACTCTTCATAATAATAAACCTTTCTTAAAGATCGCTTGTAGCCCTTCTGTTAATAAGTCTGGCTCATATGTAAACTCAGGCAGATGTTCATGAATCAATGAAGCATAGCCTCCGGTTAGAATTCTTTTACATGGTTTACCATGTTCTTTTTCCATACGTTCAGCAAGACCTTCTATCTGTGCGATTAACCCATACATTACACCTGACTGGATTGCACTGATAGTAGATTGACCGACAACGTGTTGTGGAACTACTAAAGGAACCTCTGGAAGGTGTGGTATAAAACTGGTTAGGGCTCTAAGTGATGTTCCTAGACCTGGCAGTATTAATCCCCCTTCAAAAACATTGGTTTCACTAGTTAGTGTAAACTTAGTAGCTGAACCTATATCAGCTATGATTACAGGTGCATCATATTTTTCTGTAGCACCGATGGATGTTGCAATAAAATCAGCCCCAATATCTTGTGGTTGATCTAACTTAATCGTAAAGTTACGAATTGTACTCGCACTTAATGTTTGGGTATCAAGACCTAAAACACGTAAGACCGCAAGTTCGACCTCACTTGTAATACTTGGGACAACACTGGATAAAACTACATTGCTAATTTTCATTTCTAAAGCTTTTAATGCATGTTCATAATAAGATACGGAGTCTTCCTTCTTAGTGATCATGCGTGTTGAATAAATTTGTTGGTCGTTATCATAAACGACAAAAACTGTATTTGAATTTCCTACATCAATTGTTAGTAACATATACTCACCTCTGGCTTATATACAATACACCAAAACCAAACTATTTTCCACTAAAAAGAGCTCATCACGAGCTCTTTTGCGGTAGGTAACTAAGACCTTTTATCACCATGTTTTTTTCAATCCCAAGGATTTTTAGAACTAATTTGTAGTGGACTTCAATCTCTGTTAAACCTTGTTTATCATAGACTTTATAAGTACAGGATGAACAAATAGAACTGGTTTCCATGGCAGTATCAACCAAGGCTAAATCACCATCGAAATTCTCAATCATATTGGCCACTTGATCACGATATGCATGGGCATTATGATTTTGTTGATAAACCCAATAGAAATTAAAACTGAACAAGA
>DEPV01000042.1:7350-22802 GCA_002358955.1 Erysipelothrix sp. UBA3383
CCCTGCCATTAAAAGTAGCATCATGACAAAATACTCAATCGCGCCCTTCAATCTACATCAACCGTCATCTTTTGCCATTGCTCATTAATCGTCTTCGTCATATCCTCTTTAAATGAGTTTGAGAATAAAATCATACCTGTAGCAATCACCGTAACAACTAAAACTAAACCATATTCTTCAAAAAATGCTTTTATAGCATCCACCCCCCTTCCATCATTGAAACAATTACCAATGACATCATAATCAGAAAATAAAAGGATACGACAACAACGGGCAAGATTCCAAAAATTGAAAATTGGTCAACCTTGTCTTCTTGTTTTTTCATCCGTGTTTGATCCATCCAAAGACCCGTACTTTCAATCATACGATCCAGGTGTTTTTCACCTTGATGACCGGCCATATGATTGAATCGATAAAGAAACTTCATCATCTTTTCGATTTCATAATTTTGGTACTCTTGCATGAATGATTCATAATGGACGACATTATGAGGATCACACGACAACTTCCAAATTAAATCTTTTAGGTGATGCTTTACAAGTGATGGTGCATAATCATAAGACTTCTCGATGGAAACAACCACATTAGAAGATTGCAAGTGACACTGTATGCTTCGTATCCAAATGGGAAATTCATAATGCAATTGCGCTTGGAGTTGCTTCATTTTCCTACCATATGTAAAGTATGGTTTTAGATAAAGGTATCCTAAAATGACAAGTGTTAGTAGAACAAGTTTGGATGGTAAGATAAAGATTAAAGTCAGCAAGTGAAAATAAACTCTGCGTTCTTTCTTAATCTTTGCTGAAGACACTTCAAGAACTTTTAGATTTCTTTTTAATGAATCCTCAAAAATCGTATCTACTATAAAAGGTGCATTAAACCATAAGAAGAGATTAGACATTATGAATAAAATGAGTTTATATATCAATGTAACATCTCCTCCTCCATAATCAGCGGCATCTTCATAATATTAAAAGATGCTCCCAGCAGTACAATGATTGAAATCATAAATATAAAAACAACATCTTGGTAAAGGGTCATACTTGTTAAATCTACAACCATGTTCAACATGTTTTGACTGACAAAAGATACCACCAGTCCAAAACATGTGAGTAATAAAATACGATTTCTCAGTGCAACCATTTTACTAATATAAATGAAGATATGATTGTTTAAATCATCAATATCTTGTTCAATCAAGGTTAAGGCCTGCATTATGTTATCGTCCCCTTGATGCTGTGCATGAGCCATGGTGGTGACCAGTGTTTTTAAGAGATAATGCGAATTATACAAATCAAAAGCTTCGTGATATCGTCCTTCTTCAATGGACTGTAAAATAAGATCAATCATTAGAATCAAGTCTTCATCACAGACAGTTTTGACCTCTTCAAGAGCGAATTCGATTTTTTGATGGGTTTTAAATTGATGTGACAGATGGGTCATAAAAAGAATTAATTGCATGGTATCGTGATAAGACGTGTCAAAATCATTCAAGACTTTTAATACATGCAATAACACTATGCCACTGATTAGAAAAAGAAGTACCACATAGGGCCATCGTATATGAAATGCCCTTGATACTAATAGTAGAACAATCAAGATGCAACCATACTGGACAAGTACCGTTCTATTATTAATAAGAATGTCTTTATAGATAATCTCTTCATGACGCATCAGCTTGATGCCTTCCTTTATGATAAGAACCAAGAGAATTCCACCAACCAGATAAAGCATCATTTAAAGACCACCCCAAAGAGTTGTGCGCGAGATTTAATTCTCTCAGGAAGTGAGCGTACAAGTTTTTGATTCACATGATGATAGACAAGAATCGGTTCCACCTTGTCATAGACTATGATTTCTCGTATATAACGTTGAATCCCTTCTTCTTTAACAACGATATCAATATGAACACCAACATCAATAACATCCTTTAATTGCTCTAAGACTTGCTTACTGGACAAATCAATATCTGGAATCATATTCAGCATACGGTTGGGTATTTCATAAGCATCTTTAGCATGAATGGTAGAAATGAGATGTGTTCCTGTTGCAACACTACTGAGTAAATCTTTAACTTCTCGTCCTCGTATTTCACTGACTAAGATCCAATTGGGGCGTTGTCTAAGACTTGCCTTAATGGCATCTTCATAGGAAAAGCGCTCATTAATTTTTAGAGACACACAGTCGCGATTGGGATGAAGGTCTTGATATCTTACTTCATAAGAATCTTCAATCGAAATAACACGTTCGTGCTCAGGAATATAAGAGGTTAAAAACTTCAAGAGTTCTGTCTTACCAGCACCTGGCATTCCTGAAATCATGATGTTACAGCGTGCAGATACAGCATATTTCAAGAACTTAAGAGCTGATTTAGTAGCATAGTTTTGTTTTAAAATACTATCTTCTGTAATGCGCATGATGGAAGGAGTTTTACGAATGGATAAACTGAGTCTACCACTGACAGAAGGATGAATGATGCTGATTCGAAGATCATTAAAATCCGATTCTAAAAGGGGGTTGTGATTATTAAAAGGAAGATTCACCGTATTGGAGAAACGAATGCAAAGATTTAAGAATACCTCATAGTCCGAGAAATTCTCATAATGGATGCGCCCTTTCATCAAGTGGTCGATCCACAAATCCTTACCGTTGTAGTTAATGTCTGTGACATTTATATCATTGATGAATTCTTGAATCACATCAAAGCTAAAATGCAATTTATTCATCCAAACTCACCCCTTCAAGGATGCATTCTTCCTCCCCTGTTTTCTCCACCATCGTCAATACCAGCTCTCCTTCGGATTGATATTGCAACAAGATTGGCAGGGCCTCATTATCGATGGCTAAAAGGATGACTGCAGGAATTTCGCCCACCTGCACATCGGCCCCTTTTTTATCTTTAGCACCAATGATGCGCACTTGTTTTAGAAAAAGTTTTACTTCAGTCTCACTGCCACTTCGACCTTTACGCACCAAACTGATGTCAACACGATGACCAAGGTTTAAGATACCCCCAAAACTTTTGGCTAAATCACTCTTCATAGAAAATGCAGATTGATTCTCATGAAGTCGTAATATGGCATCATCATGACTCATCTCTAAGGTTTCAACACTGTTTAAAGAGATTGGCATATCTGCATACAGTGTATGATTTAACTTAACATAATGATTGAGTAAGTCATCACTCTCAACAATGCTAGTTTCTCCAATGTACTTACGAGGATAGTAGACCCACTTAATATCTTCTTCCAAGATTTGAGAACGGTCTTTAAGCCCTTCTTTAAGTACGGGTATCTTAATCATATCCAAGCGAAAACGCGTCATCGCTTCAACACCCACTACAAAGATTGCAATCCCTAATACAACACTGATTAGACTCATCCATTTTTTATTCATATACCTTCTCCTCAATCATCGTTTCACTAAATACAAGTTCATACTGATCATTCCAGCCAACTACCTCATAATTACGCAAGCGCGGATACTCATGAGTTCCCTTTAAATTAATACGATAGTTTAAATGTTTGGGTGCATTGCTGTAAAACACAGTCTCAAAGATGCTTTCATCCTCAAAATACATCGAGGTTTGTAAGGCTTTATGATAGGCATGGGCCATTTGTTTCTGTGTGTTTGCATAAGAGACACTGCGCATTCCAACTCCAGTAACACCCATAAAAAGACTGATGATAAGCAGTAATGCGATACTGATTTTCATGATTTCTCACCTCAGTATAAATTACGTGATGCTTTTGTATTTCCCTAAAAGATAATTCAAGAATGTCAGGCTAGAAGCCTATCTATGCTATAATGAACCTATGAAAAAAATATTAGTTTTAGTCAGTGCACTTTTAATCCTTGGTGCCTGCGCACAACCAACCCCGAAGGATGTTATCTATAGCGGACATTCTTCTGAATCAGGATTTGAGACCAAAATTACCTTTTTAGCCAGTGTTGAAACTCAGAAGGAATTTGATGATTACTTTGATCTGGTA
This sequence comes from Erysipelothrix sp. UBA3383, assembly GCA_002358955.1. Classification (GTDB taxonomy): domain Bacteria; phylum Bacillota_I; class Bacilli_A; order Erysipelotrichales; family Erysipelotrichaceae; genus Erysipelothrix. The sequence goes on from DEPV01000042.1 coordinate 11,343, forward strand.
AAAAAAGAATACGTACGTTACAACGCTTTATTTGATAAATATAACGATTATGAAGGAGTTAATAACATTAAGACCATTAATGATCAAGCAGGGATCAGCCCTGTTGTTGTAGATCCTCTAATCATTGAAATGTTACACCTTGCAAAAGAGTATACTGATATTAGTGATGGCTACTTTGATGTGACCTTTGGTGCCGTGCTTGAAATATGGCATGAGTATCGTGAAGAAGGTTTAGTACTGAATGCTGATGGTAAGCCAGGTAATGTTCCTTCAATGGAAGAGCTTGAAGAAGCCAGTCAATATACAGGATGGCAGTATGTAGAAATTGATGAAGCTGCAAGTACCGTCTATCTAACTCACCCGCGTGCAAGTCTTGATGTGGGTGCCATTGCAAAAGGCTATGCTACTGAACTTGTAGCACTGACACTTGAAGAAGAAGGTTTAGAACATGGTGTTGTTAGTGGTGGTGGAAACATTCGTTCCATCGGTTCTAAGTTAAGTGGTGCACCATGGAACATTGGTGTTGAAAAACCCGCTGATGTGCTGATGAATGACAACATTGAAATCTTTAGTTTTACGGAGAGTATCTCTATGGTAACTTCAGGTGATTACCAACGATACTACCTCGCTGAAGATGAGAAACGCATGTCACATTTAATCAATCCAAAAACATTGGTGCCAGGATCAGAGTTTCGCTCAGTTACCATTGTGACACCCAACTCAACAGAAGCCGATGCACTATCAACAGCTGTCTATATGATGTCATATGATGAGGCTTTAGCATTTATGGATCGCTACAATACAGCGTATCCAGACCGAGCCATTGATCTATTATGGATTGCTGATGCAAACTATGAAGACTGGGAACAAGTTGATGAATTCTCAATGAAATACACCGATGGTCTTAAAGACAAAATTATGAAACGATAAAATGAAAGCATCATCAGAGCGATGATGCTTTTCTTTAAAAGGAGATTTATGGAAACAGAACGATTATACTTAGAACTTGCCAATAACACTTATGCAAACGATTTACTGGATGCTTTTAATTCTCATTTTGTACAAGAGTATAATGTACTGGGACAAATGGATCTTCAAGCATATCAAGACTTTTTAGATCTAGAAATCCCTAATAGCATGCAATTAATCTTAGTCTCTAAAGATACACAAATGCCTATTGGTAGCATGAGCCTTGATCCTGATACCCTACGTCACAATGCTGACTCCCTGCAACTTTCTTACTGGATCAAAGAATCCTGTGCAAGACAAGGGTATATGAGTGAAGCCTTGCGTGCATGTTTAGACTACTTAAAAGATGCAACTGATGTAAAGGTCATTACAGCCCGTGTGTTTACAAGCAACATCGCATCACAACACTTACTTGAAGGTTTAGGATTCACCCTTGAAGGCACCTTAAAACATGCCGTAAGAGATAATACAGGGATAGTTCATGATGATCATCTCTATGCTTATTACATTGATCGCTGATAATGCATTAAAAAACCACCTCAATTGAGATGGTTAGAATATCAGAATGCCTATGTAAGTACTGATTACCAGTACAGACATGATCATGATGAAATTTTTAATAATAAACTTAAAGGACACATGTTTGATGAGGTCCTTTTTAAATTGTCCAACATGTTCAAACACCTTATGAGCTGTTAAAAATGTGAACAGTGTACTTATCGGTAAGAAACCACATAGCATACTGATTGCAATGCTTGCATACACTAAAACATACAATGCATACATTAATTGAACTGATACTTTTTGTCCTAAGTAATAAGGCAGTGTAAATCGCTTCACTAAAATATCTTTATCAATATCACAGGTATTATTAGCTAGCATGATGGATGATGTTAGCAGTGTTGGTGTTGCAAACACCAGTACAAATTTAATTAACATTAAAAGTTGTATGTTTAAGTGCAAGTTCCATCCATCCAGTGTAAATCCGATGATGCTACTTGGAGCATTCACATGAATTAAAATAAATGGAATGAAATACCCATATAAAATCCCTGAGATAATCTCACCGTATGCTTGTCTTGAAATAGGTACAGGACCATAAGTATACAAGACCCCAACTGCAAAACAGAATGCACCAAGAACAAGTACTATCAAATCTGATATAGATACTAGGTAAAGACCCAGTAATGCACTGATTCCAAAGAGTGCAAATATAATATTGCGTGATACCTTAACACTAAAGTCTAATTTTTGACCATTGCCTTTAGCATCAATGTAGTTGTTGATGGCTGTTGTACACAAATCAAATAACAACATGGATGTAAAGAATACCAATGTGGGTAACCATTGAATGGCAATCCCTTGATAAATCATGAATCCAAGTGTTAATAAGAATGTAAAGAACGAAGTAATCTTAGTTTGAATCTCCGTAAAATTAAGAAATCTTTTAAACATTTAAATACCCCATTGCAGTGTTGAAAAGTTCCTCCAATGCAATTTTTTTCTCCTTTGAAACATCCAGTTTATTGATCAATTCAAGACTGTCTTCATAGTACTCAGAAGCAAGTACTTTCGTATCTTCCAAACCACGATATTCCTTAACAAGAGCATTCACTTCTAAACGTGTTAGTTGTTTAAAGCTCTTGCCTGCTTTTTGTAATGCTAATATTAGTGGTAATGTAAACACACCTTGTTCAAAGTCCGATTGTGTTGGTTTTTTAGCATCTTCATCACTTACTTCAAAGTCAATGCAATCATCAACCAATTGGAAAATCATTCCAATGTTATTTCCTAAAAGTTTATAATCATCAATATTGTGATGATCTTCAATCGTAATATTACCTGCAACAAATGATGCTTCAAATAAGGCTGCTGTCTTACCACGTATAATCTCTAAATACTCTTTCACTTTAATATTGTAGTTTCCATTATTAAGGTGTTGAGTCAATTCACCCAGTGCAATCTCCAACATGTAGTTAGACAGATCAAGTTCAAGATAATCTTGTTTTCGTTCTGTTTGTTGCACTAAATTAACTGCTACAGCAAGTAAATAATCCCCACAGATAATTGCTGTTTTATGCCCATACTCTTTATGTAGGGTTGTAATACCACGTCTGCTATCAGCACCATCCATCACATCATCATGCACCAAAGTTGCAAGATGTAAAATTTCAATAGCTGCTGCAAAGCGAATGGCATCAGGATGAATCTCATTATTCTCATCCAATGCACATGTCAGTACACTGATGGCTCTAATGTATTTCCCTTGCCCTTGTAAAAGGTGCTTTGTATAGGTTCTAATAATTAAAGGGGAGGTAGATAATACCTCTTCCACCTCCGCCTTTACTTTCATTAAATTGTTTTGTATCTCTAAATTCATTATGACTTAGTCGTGGTAAATATACCATTTCTTAACAAATTTACGGTTTGACCACCACTTTTTAAGCCATGGCATAACCCAGTAATCCAGTCCGAATGTAGCACCACTAAACAGAACTGCAATACCACCAAACAACATCCAAACTGTATCTAAGTACAATCCTGTAGTTGATAGGAACATTAATTGTAATGCAACAGAGATTGCTGCAGTAAGCGTTGTAAACAATCCTGCAATTAATGCAAGTCCGATTAGAATTTCAAATGCAACAACTGTAATTTGCATTACGATTTGGATTTGATCCCCTGATAAGATGACATTGTCAACAAACCAGTTCATCATTGGAATATCAAATTTGAATGCAAAGTCTGGTAACTTGGATGTCATTAATGTTTGACCTGTTACAAACCATGCTTCGATTAAGTTAAAGAATGCTAAGTTGAAGATAACCTCACCCGTAGCACCACCTGCTGCATCTCCTGCTGCTGATCCTGAACTTGCAACATCAGCAACACCTTGAGCAACTTTTGCAACTCCTGAGCCACTTGGTGATACATCAACACCAAAGACACCGTAGTAGAATTGGTTTGCATAACCAAAGAATTCTTTAAGTTTTGGAACAACAACATATTGTCCTTCCTTAAATGAACCCAACCAGCCATCTTGAACTTTCTTAAGTCCTTCAAACAGCCAAACCATTCCTAACCAAATTCTAAATGGTACCATTACAAAACTTGGTGTTCTATTTGAGAAGTGACCTCCTACAAATGAGCGACGGTTACGAATTGTAAAGATTTCCGCTTTTAGGTATGAGAATACTTTATTCCATCCTAAGACTTGAGCAAAGTAAACCATGTTAATGAAGTGTTTTGAAAGCATTGCTAAGAATGATGGTAAGTTAAACATAAAGTTTGGTAAACCAACACGAGCAACACCATAACGTCCACCGATACATACCATCATTCCATGGAATGAAGGTGTGTAAGCTTTCATGTTGTTTCCACCACGAATTGCTTCTGTTAAGTTATTTGCTGCAGTACCTGCTGAGTGCTCTGCGTTTTCAACCATTTGTGGTACTGGACGCTCTTCACCTTCAACAATGTAATACATGTTATCACCAACAACATAAACATCTTCACGTCCCTTAGCACGTAAGAATGAATCGGTTTCAATACGTCCACCGCGTTGTGCAGCTTCAATTGTTTTCCCTGATTCTGTTGTGATATCGCTAGACTCAATACCTGCAGTCCAGATTACTGTATGAACATTATGTTTCTCAATTGAACCATTCACATCAAGCTCAATTGAGTCTGCTGTAATCTTTTGAACTTTTGAGTTTAATTGCATTTTAACGCCCATCTTCTCAAGACGACGTTCTACTTTATTCGATAATTTAACCGGTAATACTGGGACTGAACGATCCATAGCATCAACGTTAACCATTGTAACTTCATTTGGATCAATATTATGTTTAGCACATAGAATTGGAACGTATTCTGCCAATTCCCCCATCATTTCAACACCTGTAAATCCTGCACCTACAACATAGAATGTTAATAAGTGACGACGCTCTTCAACCGTTGTAGCACGTGATGCTGCAAGGAATGTATTATGAATGTGATCACGAAGTTCTACTGCATCATCATATGACCATAATGTATGCGTATGTTCTTTCGCTCCCTCAATACCAAAGTATGTTGGTTTTGATCCTGCTGCCATCACCACATAATCGTATGCGTATTGGTTTGTTGCCCCGACAACAACCTTATTATCAAAATCAATGTTTTCTACTGAATCAAGTACTACATTAACCTTACGTCCAGCAAAAACCTTCTCTAAATTGATACGAATGGATGATTCATCAACACGACATGCTGCAACTTCATGAAGTTCAGTAAGCATTGTGTGATATGGATTCTTATCAATAATTGTAATATTAACAGAATCGTCTTTTTTAAATTTCTTCGCTAATTTCTTTGCGGTAAGAATACCAGCATAACCAGCTCCGACAATAACTACATTTGTCATATAATCTCTCCTTTAAAATACTCATACATTATAAACTAAGATGTAAAAAAATAGTATCCACATAATAGGCCATAAAGCCAAAGTGGATACTATTAATATCAATATGTATTCATTCATAATCTGAAACTTTAAACTTGTGAAATCTAGTGATGCTTATCACAAACTAATGTACAAATTATAGGGGTTTAACTACGATATTCACAATCTTATTCTTAATTACGATCTCTTTAACGATTTGCATCCCTTCAACATAACGGATCACCGCTTCTTGTTGATGTGCCAATGCTTTTAGTGCATCATCGCTTTGATCACGTTCTGTCTTGAATTTTGATCGAACTTTACCATTGATTTGAACTACGATTTCAACGGTATCTTCTACCAATTTAGACTCATCATAAGTAGGCCATTGTGCATATGATACACCTACTTCTCCAGTCAACATGGTATACAGTTCCTCACCCATGTGCGGTGCAAAAACTGCAAGTAATTTAACGAAGTCTACAGCATAAGGTTTGTATAGACTTGGTGCTTTATAAGCTTCATTAACAAAGATCATCAATTGTGAGATAGCAGTGTTCATACCAAAGGTTTCAATATCATAAGATACTTTCTTCACCGTTTGGTTGAATACTAAATCAAGAGATCCATCATTAGTATCGGATAGACGTTCTTGATCTGTTAGTAATCGCCATACACGGTGTAACCATTTGTTCACACCATCAAGTCCACGTGTAGACCATCCAATTGCACCCTCTAGTGGTCCAATGAACATCTCATACACACGCAGTGAGTCTGCCCCATGGCTTAGAACAATATCATCAGGGTTTACCACGTTACCACGTGACTTACTCATCTTCTCATTATTCTCTCCAAGAATCATTCCTTGATGGAATAATTTAGAGAATGGCTCTTTAGTAGGCACAGCTCCAATATCATAAAGCACTTTATGCCAGAAACGTGCATACAGTAAGTGAAGTACAGCATGTTCTGCACCACCTACATAAAGGTCTACTGGTAACCAGTGTTTCATCAGGTCCATATCTGCAATGGCTTCATCATTATGTGGATCTAAATATCTTAGGTAGTACCAGCAACTTCCAGCCCATTGTGGCATGGTATTGGTTTCACGCACTCCTTTTTGTCCATCTGCGAATGTAACATTCAACCAATCACCAGCATGTGATAATGGTGATTTTCCATCTGCTGCCGGTTTGTAGTTTTCTACTTCTGGAAGTTCTAATGGTAATTCATCAATATCAATGGTACGCATGGTTCCATCTTCCATGTGAACAACAGGAATGGGCTCTCCCCAATAACGCTGTCTTGAGAATAACCAGTCACGTAATTTATAAGTAACTTTAGGTTCTCCATATCCCTTTTCAACAAGCCAATCATTCATCTTAGCGATGGCTTCTGCTTGTCCTAATCCATCAATCATTTCTGAGTTAATGTGGATTCCATCACCTGTATAAGGTAGTGATTCTCCACCTTCAATTACAGGAATGATCTCTAGTCCGTATTTCTCTGCAAATTCAAAGTCACGCTCATCATGTGCAGGTACCGCCATAATTGCTCCTGTACCATAAGATGCTAGAACATAATCACCAATATAAATAGGCACTTTAGCACCATTTACTGGGTTGATTGCATAAGCCCCTGTAAAGACTCCCGTCTTATCTTTATTCAGCTCTGTACGCTCTAAATCAGACTTAGACGCTACATCTGCAACATAGCTTTCAACTTCATCACGCTTTTCATCAGTAACGATTTTATCCACAAATGGATGTTCTGGTGCAAGCACACAGTAAGTTGCTCCATATAAGGTATCAGCACGTGTTGTAAAGACTGTAAATTCTAAATCATGATCATCAATCTTGAAGACAACATTTGTCCCAATTGATTTACCAATCCAGTTAATTTGCATTTCTTTAGTAGAAGCAGGCCAATCTACAAGTTCTAAATCTTCAAGTAGACGCTCTGCATAAGCAGTAATTTTTAAGACCCACTGTCTCATTGGTACTCGAATTACATCAAAGCCACCCACTTCACTCTTACCGTTGATGACTTCCTCGTTAGCAAGTACTGTACCCAGTTCAGGACAGAAGTTAACAGGTTTTTCATCAATGTATGCTAAACCTTGATCATACAGTTTTGTAAAGATCCACTGTGTCCATTTGTAGTATTGAGGATCAGTTGTTGATAACTCGCGGTCCCAATCATAAGATAGACCCAATGACTTTAACTGACGTGTAAAGTTTTGAATGTTTAACTTTGTAAACTCATCGGGATGATTTCCTGTCTTTAGTGCAAATTGCTCTGCAGGTAATCCAAATGCATCCCATCCAATCGGATGTAATACATTAAACCCTTGGCTACGCTTATAACGTGCAATAACATCCGTTGCCGTATAGCCTCGTGGATGCCCTACATGCAGTCCATCCCCTGATGGGTATGGAAACATATCTAAAACATAATATTTCGGTTTTGAAGTGTCATAGACATCGGTTTTGAATGTTTTATTCTCATCCCAGTATGCTTGCCACTTCTTTTCAATTTTCATGTGATTATACATAAAGTGCTCCTTCTTCCATAAAAAAAAGTACCCTCAAGGGCGACAATTGCCGCGGTACCACCTTTTTTATAACTTCATTCTTTGTAACGTAAGAAATACGGAACCTCCTAATGATTCAGAAGTTCTGCTTAAAAGTGAGTTCAATACTTGTACCTTACTGATTTTCACCATCCATCAGCTCTCTACAAAGGTCCTTATACCTACTGGTCTTTCTCATTGCATCTGTGATTATTTTACCACGTTGTTCGACTTGTGGCAATCAATACCATTTCAAAACTGAATACAGCCTCTTAATTCTCTAATTCTTTCAGCTTTTCTTCCACAAATAAATGATAATCTTTACGAATGGTACGAATTAAAGTAAGAATCATAATAAGAGCCGTGATGAAAATAAAAGCTGCTAACAGATATTCTTGATTGATGATAAGTGTGATTGATAAAATCAGAAAAAATATAAGAACCATAAGTACTGGTATTGTAATCAGACTTGCAGCTAGAATGCGTTGCCACAGTGGTCTGTTCATATTAGTACTGACATTGTATAAAGCAAAACCAATCATTTCAAAGTATACTTCAAATACAAATTCCAACATACTCTTTCTCTTTTACAGTGATAAAATCCAATGATTACAAACACTAAACTCTACTTATACTTCAACATGATCCTTAAAGCTTTTGAAGAACTTTCTAAGAAAGCCAATCAACACGAACAATATTACAGCGAAGATCAAAATCATGAAAAATCCTTCAACATACATACCCTTATAAATTAAATTACTACTCAGCAGACCTAACGCAAACAAGAGTAAAAGTGCAGGAATAACAATGAATAAAGCTGCTGCGATGCGCTGCCACAATGGCTTGCGACCATCCACACTCACACTACTAAATAATAAAGCAAATAATTCAAGTACAATTTCAAATAAGAATTCCATGATGTCGCTCCTTTAGTCGATAACAACGCCTAATGATTCCAAAATATTCAGTGCTTGAAAATGATTCAACTTCAAACCTTTGATCAAATCGAAAGTATATACAATATTGGTAAAATGACATGTTGTTAAGTTAATCCCTTTAAGTTTAGTATCTTGAAGATTCATATTCTCCATTCGACAATCATCAAACTTAACACGTTTATGATTCACTTCTAGGAAACTTGCATCTTCAAGCATACTTGAAGCATAGGTGACATCTTCTTGTTTTGTGGATGATAAATTCATCATGTTCATCATGCATCCTTGGAAGTGTACCTTTTTTAAGAAACTACGATAGAAGGAGGTATTCAAAAACTTACATTGATTAAACTTAACATCAATAAAATATGAATCATCAAATTCATCATTTGAGAAATCACAATGGTTGAATGTAGAATTTATAAATTCACTGCGATTCATATAATCCCCTTCAAAGTGACAACGAGAGAAAGTCATTCCATCAAAACGAAATGGCTCATCATCATTAACGATGCGAACATTCTCATAATGCCCACCTTCTTCCAGTAAAGAACATTCAATAATATCCATACACACCTCCACAATTAGAACTTCATTGTATCACAAAAGTTTCAAACACACTTTGCACATTCAGAGATATTTAGCACTAATATACGGTATAATAGATAAGAAAAGGAGATTTTACTATGAAAAAAGTATTGCTAGTTTTAACAGTAGGACTGCTGTTTCTAACCGCATGTTCATCCAACAATGTCATGTCTGGTTATAAAGATTTAAAATCAAACAACCATTATACAACCAAGAAATATACAGAAATTATGGACGATATGGAAAACAAGGTTCCTGGAGTTTACTACATTGGATTTCCTGATTGCCCATGGTGTAAGGTATTGGTTCCTGAACTTGAAACCATTCTTGCAGAGCATGATTTAACAGCACTTGCAATTGATACTCGAAATAAGGAATTTGAAAACAACGAAACTTTACAAAAACGTTTCAAAACATTCTTAACAACATTCCAAGCAGGACAAGAGAATGAAAGTGGCTCCGTTCCATTCATTACAGTTATCAGCAATGATGGTATTGTTGGTGGTCATGTTGGTTTAGCACCAAGTTATGATGATCCAAATCGTCCTTTAACAGATGATGAACGTCAATTCTTTGTATCTCGTATTGAGTACTTATTAGAAGGACTGGAATAATCTTTAAACCAGCATGATTACAGTGCTGGTTTTCTTATGCACAATCTTATACTTTTTATAGAATAATGTTATACTATAAATAGATGCTTACACATGTAGTCAAAAGGAGGTACTCATGCAAATTAAACAAGAACCATCAAGTGCTGAATGGGAAGTTTTAAAGGTTATTTGGACCTTGGACAAACCCACCAGCCGCAGCATTTCAACTGTATTAAAGGAAACTCAAAACTGGGAAAACGCTACCACTAAAACACTCTTAGGAAGACTTGTTAAGAAAGGCTTTCTCAATACCCTTCGTGAGGGCAATCGTTTCATTTATGAAGCTACCGTAACTCAAGAAGAAGGTTCCAACCAAAGACTTCTTGATGTTGCTGATGCTTTCTGTACTAAATCACGCGGTAAGGCAATTGCCCATCTTATTGATCATCTTCAATTAAGTCTTGAAGATAAGGACTTATTACTGGATGCGATCGCTGAAAAAGAATTCAATGATCAACTTGAATGCACCTGCTTGCATGGTTGCCAATGTGCAGCTGGCAAATGCGAATGCGGTCATCACCATAATTAAACTTATAAAAATGAGCACGATTCATAAGAAATCGTGCTCATTTTTTTATTTATTAAGATATTCTACTGCAATGATTGCTAATGAAGCACTGCATGTTTCAAGAACATCATCATTCCACTGAAACAGTGGGTGGTGGTGAATGGGTTCAGGTTTACCATCTTCCCAAATACCAACATTGTAATAGGATGAAGGAACATTCTCAGCTAAGAATGCAAAGTCTTCAGCTCCCATGGTAGGATGTGGCATTTGAACCACTTGATCTGTACCAAATGCTTTAATAAAGGTGTTTTCAGCAAGTTGTGTCATTGCATCATTGTTAATGAGTGGTGGGTATGATGGAAAGAATTCAAAGTCATACGTTGCACCATTTAACGTACAGATGGAAGCTAATGTCTCCTCTACTAAACGTGATACCAGTTCACGTGTCTCAGGATACATGGTACGTATTGTACCACCAATACTACATGTTTCTGGAATAACGTTTAAGCCTTCCCCAGCATTAATTTTTGTAAATGAAATTACTGCTGGTTTAACAGGATCAATGCGTCGTGTCAGAATCATTTGTGCATTACTGATGAATTGAACTGCTAAACTGATTGGATCGATGGTTTGTTGTGGACTTGCCGCATGACCCCCAGATCCATGAATCACGATTTCAAATTCATCAGGTGATGCATACATTGCACCATAACGAACTTCAATTTGTCCAAATGGTACATGACCCCCAAGATGCAGTCCAAATGCTGCATCTACTGTAGGATTTTGTAAAATCCCTTCTTCAATCATCGGTA
>DEPV01000042.1:22884-29023 GCA_002358955.1 Erysipelothrix sp. UBA3383
TCTTTAAGATCATTCAGAATCATCGCAGCCCCTAAAAGTCCTGCAGTATGGCCATCATGACCACATGCATGCATCAGTCCATCAACTTTAGATTTGTAAGGTACATCTGCTGTTTCAAGTACAGGTAATGCATCCATATCACCACGTAGAAGAACCGTTTTACCTGGTTTTCCACCATGAATAATACCCACAACACCAGTACCTGCTAAAGGAAAGTTTTCAATTCCCAGCTCAGTAAGTACACGTTGTACATAGGCTTGCGTTTGAAATTCTTCATGTCCTAATTCTGGATTTTCATGGAAGTGACGTCTTGCACTTACCATCTCTGGTAGATATTGTTTTGCTAATGTTTTAATGTTTGTAATCATTGGTTACCTCTGAATCGACTGACAAATGATTTGGTTCGATCTTCTTTTGGATTGTTAAAGATTTCTTCAGGTGTTCCTTGCTCTAGAATTACCCCATTGTCCATAAAGACAACACGGTCGCTTACCTCATGAGCAAATTGCATTTCATGAGTAACAACTACCATGGTTAACTCTTCATTTGCAAGATCTTTCATAACACTTAATACTTCCCCTACCATTTCAGGGTCCAGTGCTGATGTGGGTTCATCAAATAATAATACTGTAGGATCCATTGCAAGTGCTCGCGCAATTGCGACACGTTGTTTTTGTCCACCGGATAATTGAATGGCATTACTTTTTGCAAAATCTGCCATCCCTACTTGTGTCAGCAGTGCCATTGCTTTAGCTTCTGCTTCATCACGTGTACGTCCCAGCACAACCATTTGTGGTTTTACACAGTTTTCAAGAACATTTAAGTTATTGAAGAGGTTAAAGTTTTGAAACACAATTCCAATACCCGTATGAAGTTTCTTAGAATCCATTGTAGCTACACTTTCACCATTGAGTAAAATATCACCATTGTCATAAGTTTCAAGACGGTTGATACAACGTAATAATGTTGATTTACCAGAACCTGATGATCCAATAATTGAAATAACTTCACCACGATTGATTTCTAAATCAATCCCTTTAAGAACTTTAAGATCACCGAAGTTTTTTGTGACCTCTTGAATTGTAATTAATGAGTGTGTCATAGTCGCCTCCTATACCATGTTATCCGCATCGGTCATGGATGTTGGATAACTGCTTGGTCTTACTTTAGTTTTGTCCAAACGCATTTCTACAAAGCGTAGAAGCAGTGTTAGAACAGTTGTTAAGAATAAGTAAATTGCACTTGTAATGGTCCATGTTTGTAGGATCTGTAAGTTTGCTGAAGCAATTCCTGATGATACAAAGAACAACTCAGAAACCCCAATAATATTTAATACTGAAGTATCTTTAACGTTAACAATCAACTCATTACCCAGTGCTGGAATCGCATTTTTAATCGCTTGTGGCAAGATGATGTGACGCATGGTCTCCCATTTGCTAAATCCAAGACTTGTAGCAGCTTCAAATTGTCCTGTATCCAGTGCTTGAATACCACCACGAACCGTTTCAGCCATATAAGCACCAGTATTAATACTTACAACAATCACCCCGGCTAATAGGTTTCCACCTGGAAGATTGGTCCATCTGAAGGATGGGAAAATTGTTGAAATACCAAAGTACATGATCATCGCTTGAACCATCATCGGTGTCCCTCTAAAGAAGGTGACATAAACATTAGCGATTGCGTTGCTAACTTTATTACCACGAGATACAGCAATCAGAAGTGCAATTGCAAATCCTACTAAGGTAGCAATAACAGATAAGAATAGTGTTGAAATGGTTCCTCGAATGAAGATTGGATAGTTACTTGCAACAATGTGACCCATTTGTTGAATGAAGTTTCCTTCAATATCATTTCCTGAGTTAACCGCAATATCCATTAATTCTTTTTTAACATTATCATCAATCGAAGCAATTGCAGCATTCACATCCTCTAAGAGTTGTGTATTGTTTTTATTAATTCCAACGGATACCCCAACCATTGCATCGGTAAGCTCAAACCCATCATCACCAATAATTGGAATGTATTTTAAATCAGGATGTTGAGCATTGATCATATCCCCAGTTCCATTATCACTAATGAACCCATCAATCTCTCCACTTTGAAGTGAAATTGTCATCGTTGAGAAATCCTGTGTTAATTGTCCATGATTTGCTCCAACTAATTGTACAAGTAAATCTGGGTGGAATGTTCCAACCTGTGCAGTAATCAGTGCATCTTCAAATCCATAGATACCTTCACTATCTGCATAAGGTCCATCACTCTTAACAACAACCCCAAATTGTGTTAAATCATCAACATAGTATGCATCTGAGAATGCAATTTCTTTCTTACGCTCATCAGTTGGTGACATACCGGCAATAATACCGTCAATGTCTCCCCCTTGAACTGAAAGGATTAATCCTTCCCATTTTATTTTACGAACGACAAGATCACGATCTAATTCTTCTGCAATTAATTTTGCAATCTGAACATCATACCCTGCACAGTACTGTCCGTTTTCAATCGGTACAGCACCCCCCTCATCACTGGATTGGGTCCAGTTATACGGAGCATAGTTACACTCCATCCCCACCGTAAAGGTTTCTCTTGCTTGGGTTTGGACTGTACCTAAACCCATAAATACAAAGACACTCAATAGCACCAATAGCTTTTTCATTCTATTCTCCTCTTTTCTAAATTTGAATAAAAAAAGACTTCAGTACGGTTGGCTGAAGTCTAAGCATTTTTAGCGCCAATCCGTACGGATCGAGTGATAGTGATATTTTCACTATCCCCACGAATAGTTTATGTCTAAACTACACGTTCGGCGATGATTACCTTTCCATGGCGTCTTAGTATACCTACTCGACCACTTACTCTGATGCATCGCAACCTCTATTCAATTTCATACTACTTTACACACTATTTTCAGATTTGTCAAACTTTTACATCATTTTCAGTGAAAATCTTTGAAATCGACTGTTTAAAGGCGTTTTTCACCTTCTAATGCACGGTATTGTGCAACATCATGGGAAACTTCTAAAGTTCCGATATAGTCCCCTTCATCATTATGAATTGCATAGTAAGCAATGTGGATAAACTTCTCTCCCATTTGAATCCAGAAGCTTTCACTACTTTTAGCACCGGATTTAAAATCATTCAACATCGTCTCTACAGAATCCACTGATTTCGGGGGATGACAGTTTTGGACTTGTCGTCCAATGACCGATTTACCACGTACAAAGATACGATCTGGTGCCTGGTTGAAGTATTTCACCGTATCATCTTTATCAATGAAGGTCATATCAATCGGTAATGAGTTCATGATGTTTTCCAACTCTTCAAGATTTAAGTGTCCAATCTTAAAGTGCATGTTATTGGATAAGAGTTGTTCTTTAGCATCACGATCTTCACGGTATGCTGTTACAAAATCTTTACGACGTGGCTTCCAGTCTTTCTCAGGTGCAACAAGACAGTACCCGATCTCTTTGGTATCATGTGCAATTTGCAGCCACTCATCTTCAGTAAAGTAATCTACAATCATGGGTAACATAATGTTCTCTTCTTTGAAAATCATGTCTTCCATACGCTTACGAAGGCCTTCAAACAGTTCGATCATATCATCTTGATCATTCTCAACAGACGTCTTAAAGACCTTTAGGTCCTCACGAATCTCATCATCAACGCCCCACATCACTTGTGGTGGTGCTGTAAATCCGTATTTCTCCATCAATGGGAAGAAACAGTTCTCTTTAACACTGTAATGTTTATCAATATCAAACAACAGGTTAATTTGCATCAGTAATCCCAACTTTAATCCTGCTTCATGACTTTGATGATAAGCATTAAGTGCTAAATCAATTGTGGATAACTGTGCACTGATTGCAGCATTGGATGCCTTTAGCACTTGTACTGGATGTCCCTCTTGTTCCATCTCACCTACTAAACCATGAATCTCATCAATGGAACCATTGAAGACATCAGCATGAATATCACAGAGTTTTTGAATCTCCATAACATCCATTCCTTCATCCACTAATACCTGCTCCATCGCAATAATTTCACTGGCATCTACAGAATCAAAATGTTCTCTGAATGTTTTCTTAACAACACTTGGATCTTCACCATGATGAAGTCTTAAAATAATACTTTTAAGTTGTTGTACTTTCTCACTGTTAATATCAAGACTTCTATTATTTATCATTTCACTCATGATCAAGAACCTCCACTCCAACTTTCAAAAACGCTTCTTTTAAAACTTCAGGATCCATCGATAAATGGTTGATTGCAGTTTGAAGGTTAGTAACCCTTCCCACTGTGTTTACATTGATCATATTACCCATCGGTTTAAACCCTAGTTCGACTAACACATTTTGTATTTCTGGATACTTTGTAATGATTGAATGCAAAGTATCGCTTAATTGTACTGTTTTCATATGCCCACCTCTAGTTTTAGGATACCATACTAGCCTTATTAATTATGATGTATGAGCTCTGTTTATTTTAGAAATATGGTGTTCTTTAAGAAGGGTCTTTCATCATGCAATGAACTTGTGAGAATCATTTATTTATCACAAAGAAAAAAGGAAGTCCTTAGACCTCCTCCATTTCTTTAATTGCTTGTTTAAGTTTTTCATGAGGATCTTGCCATCCTTCAGGTTTAATGGTTTTACCCATTTCATTGAAGTGTGGTTTTCCATCAGCCCATAATTTAGACATGTTAGCCTCTTGTACAATATTAAAAAGTACTTCCGGCTTCACACCCATTTCAACCAGTGTCCCTAATGCAAAGTAAATTGTATCAATCATAGCATCTGCTTGTTCAACAATTTCTGTTGCTTCTAAAAACTCATCGATTTCTTCTAACATCCATGTATAACGAGCATGTGCACGTTCTTTCTCCATGAATACTGGTTTATCTGCTACTGGGTGATTAAAGGTTTCATGAAACTCTTTAACTGCTTCCCATTCTTTATTCATTCCCATTATTGACCCCTCTTTTCTAATGTCTTAATCATTTCATAATCATCCATAATATACCCTTCACCTATATCAAATTGGTGGGATGCTACATTTTTAAAGCCTTTATGTTCATACACTTGAATACTGCTGTTGTATTTATTCACATACAGTCTAATGGTATCTACACCTTCACTGTATGCTAAATTTTCATACGCTTTTAAGATCGTGCTGAAGTAACCTTGTCCTCGAACATGATTCAAGAGATAACACTTACTCATCAGTATCGCATCATCTTCAAATCGATAGGCTGTATACCCCACATTACGATTGGTATCACGAATGATGTAGTACTTTAATGTACCACTTTTAATATCCTTTTGAATCGCTTCTGTTGATTGCAGTGTACTCAACATATAGTCTATCTGTTTTTGACCCAGGTTTGAAAGGTAATGCTCATTCCAAATCAAACGTGCAAGGGATGCTACTGAAGCAATTTGATGTTCAGTACTAACCTTTACAAATTGAAGATTATTTAAGTTTTGTAAACTCATCAATGTTCAGTCCGTTTGTTTTAACACTGCTGGATTCAATGACGATTTCTTCAGTAGGACGCTCACCTTTAACTTCAGCATGAGCAATCTCATCCACAATATCCATACCTTCAGTAACAATACCAAAGGCTGCATAGTTACCATCTAGATGTGGTGAATCACCATGCATGATGAAGAATTGAGATCCTGCTGAATCGGGGTTTTGAGAGCGTGCCATGGATAGAACACCACGTGTGTGTTCGAGTGGGTTATCATAACCATTGGCAGCAAATTCGCCCTTAATACTATAGCCTGGATTACCACTTCCAGTACCAGTAGGGTCTCCCCCTTGGATCATGAAATCTTTAATAATACGGTGGAAGATAACACCATCGTAGTAACCACTGTTTGCAAGTGTTGCAAAGTTGTTAACACTTTCAGGTGCTAAATCTTGAAATAAATCCATTACAATTTTACCTTTATTGGTATTTAAAGTAACTTCAATTGTTTTAGCAGGATCCGGTGTAAATCCTGTTAGAACCGGTTCTGGTCCATACTCTACATCTTTCTTTGTTGCTTTGGGTTTTGAAGAACATGCTACCAGTAATACTAAACTTAATGCCAATGCAATATACTTTTTCATTTCTTGCCTCCATAATTCAATA
>DEPV01000042.1:29103-49697 GCA_002358955.1 Erysipelothrix sp. UBA3383
AGACATTAACAATTGGAACTTTCTCATAAGTTTGATATATTGTTTCTATCGAATAAGGGAGAACGCTATGATTATAAGTATAATATTATGTTTGGGACTTGGGTATATAGGAGCCTTTCTTGCTAAGAAACTTCAACTGCCTGCACTGATTGGTATGTTAATAGCGGGAATATTAATTGGTCCTTTTGGATTTAACTTACTGCAAGAGAGTTTCTTAGACTTATCACAGACTTTACGTACCATTGCACTGATTATTATTTTGATACGTGCTGGACTTAACTTAAAGTTATCCGATCTTAAGGTGATTGGCTTACCGGCATTCTTACTCATCTTTGTACCGGCAAGTTTTGAAATTGCTGCGATCACTTTCCTAGCTCCGCTTTTATTCAATTTAACATACTTAGAGGCTGCACTACTTGGAACCATACTTGCTGCTGTATCACCTGCTGTTGTTGTACCGCGTATGATTAATCTTATGAATAAGGGTTATGGTACTGCTAAGAAGATACCCCAAATGGTGATGGCAGGAGCCTCTCTTGATGATGTTTATGCTTTAGTTCTCTTTACTGCATTTCTTAGCCTCAATCAAAATCAAAGTGTTTCCATCATGCAATTTGTAACACTTCCCTTAGAACTGATCTTAGGTGTTGTAATGGGTGCTTGTATTGCGTATCTACTGTATCGAGTTACACAAATGATACCGATGGCTCCTATTCTTAAATCATTAATCATTCTTGGTTTATCCATAGCTTTAGTACACTATGAAGCATTACTTCCGATGTTTAAATATTCAGGCTATCTTGCTTGCATGAGTTTAAGCATGGTCTTCTATGCTTGTGATATGGATGAAATCTTACCCATTAGAGATCACTTTGAAAAACTTTGGAGCGTCTTTGAAATATTCCTGTTTGTCTTAGTAGGAGCAAGTGTTGGATTTAATAATTTAAAAGAAATAGCGATTCCTGCAACTCTGTTAATACTGGGAGGTCTATGCATCCGTAGTATTGGTGTCATAGTCAGTATGAAAACAGCTAACCTCACACCTTCAGAATTACTCTTTACCATCTTTGCTTACAGTCCGAAAGCTACTGTACAAGCAGCATTGGGTAGTGCACCTTTAGCAGCCGGACTTGTATCAGGGAATCTGATTTTAGGAATCTCTGTTGCCTCCATCATCATCTGTGCACCCTTAGGTGCCATCTTGGTTGATTCCAGTTATAAAAAATTACTGAAACAGGAAATCGTATAATCGAATAAAAAAGTAAGTTCCTTAGAGAAACTTACTTTTTTTTAGTTTACCCTTGATTCATTTCACCCGACCACTCAAATGCTTTCTTTGAAACAATTACTGCAATCACTTCATTGATGATTGCTGCAGCTACAATGGTCCCTTGAATGATAACTGCGGATTGTGGGTCAAACTGATTTAAAGTACTGACTGCTATTCCTGTAAAAACTAGTGAGACACCAGAATGTGGTAATAGAGTAAACCCTAAATATTTCTGTACAGTAGTAGGAAGACCCGTTACTTTAGCACCCATATAAGCTCCAGTATATTTACCAATAGCACGAACAATGATATATACAGCGGTAAATATACCGGCACCTAAGATTAAATGATAATCAAGGGGTGCACCAAGATTAAGGATCACCATGGTTAAGAAGATTCCTAACAAAGGGTCAAATGAGTGCATCACATGCGCCGCTTGTTTTTCAGGCAGCATGTTTGAGAACACTGCTGAAAAACCCATTCCAATCAACATAAAGTTTAAGACCGGTTCTTTAAATACATAGGTATTTAATGCATATCCAAAACTTCCTATAACAATACAAAGAAGTCCCATTAGCAACATCGTAGGAATCGGCTTACGTTTAACTTTTAAAACTAACGTTCCTACATAACCCAAGACTAATCCAATCAAGATCGGTAGAAATAACATTAAGAATAAAGTCACTCCAAGTGATGTTGAAGCTTCCGTTTTCATGGCAGACAAAATACTGTTAATTGACATGAATACAACCAATGCAACAACATCATCCAATACAGCCATCGGGATTAAGGTATCAGTGACAGGACCCTTAGTTTTAAATTCCTGAACTATCGATAATGCCGGAGCAGGTGCAGTTGCCAAAGCAATACCTCCAAATAACAATGCTACATATAATGGAATATCAACAATATAAAAGATTACTCCAAATGCTAAACTCACTAAAAAGAAGGTCATTAGTGATTGAAACAAAGTAGTTATTACAATTTGTTTTCCTGATTTCTTTAATTGACTAACTATGAGTTCAGATCCAATTAAACACCCAACACCAACTTCCAAGATGTTCATTAAGAGTTGGTACCATTGCGCATTAAACATGTCCACATTCATAATTTGTAAAGCATGAGGACCTACAATCATCCCTGTAATTAACCACCCTAAGATAGCTGGTAGTTTTATTTTTCTTACCAATGTACCAACAATCAATGCCAATACTACAGCAAGAGCAAGTCTTAATACTAAATTGATCATATTATACTCTCCTCAATATTCCATATAAGATAATATCCATCATATTTTCAATTTTAAGTTCCCTTACTTCCATACTTAAGGAATCGGTTTGACTCGATTCATTGAGAGACTTCATAAAGAGTTCTATGTATTGCATAACATCAGATACACTTAGAGCACCACTTAAAGGAGCATCCTCTAATATCTCATATAGAAGTTTTTCATTCAGTTGAGACACTGGTTGATGCGCTTTGCGGAACCCTTCTTTTAAGTGCTGAGGATGATGTAGTAGACTTTGTTGAAAAATCTTAGATAGATCAGAATCTTCCTGAAAGTAGTTCTTACGTACTTTGAAAAAAAGATTAATATTATCTTCAAAGTGATCTGCAGGCTTATAGTGAGTTTCAATATAAAGTATAAAATCATTCATTGACTCATTGACACAAAGCATGTAAAGTTCATCTTTATCTGAAAAGTGATGATACAGAATTCCTTTGGATACACCTGCCTTTTTAGCAATTGCATTCATCGATGCTTGTGCATACGTAAAATTTCCAAATACGGTTTTAGCGTTATTTAAAATCTTCTCATAAGTCATTTGTTTTTGTTCTTGTCGATTCATACACACCTCACTGACCACTCGGTCAAGGAATAGTTTAACCTTAGTATCAAACATTGTCAAGGCAAAAAAAACCACCCGTAGGATGGTTTATAAATTCATATATCGTTCATTGTAAACATTCATGCGTTTGACTGATGTATCAATTGCTTCTTGGGAAATATGACTGGTATCATAGTCTTCCAAAGTGTCTGTCAATGTTTTGAAATGTGCTATTAATAAGTCTTTGACTTCTTGAACTTCAATAGAGCGACCCAGTTGTTCTTGGATGCTGGTCATTTTATCAGGACTGACACGAATGACATCTTGGGTAATTTCATAGAATTCTGAAATGACTTTACTGCGTTTGTACTGATCGCCATTAACTGATAAGAAACATCCTACCAGACCATTTCCTTGTACAGCACGTGATGATGTACCTGAGACTTTCTTACCATTAATGCTTATATCATAGGTACCTGGACAGTAAGCACCCTCTACAAGTCCTAAATCAAATTTTAAACCCAGTGGAGCCAGTGCATCTTGCATAAACTTATGAAAGAATTCATATTGTTCCTGTGATGTCATATCGGATTTAAATAGAATGGAAAAATTAAGAATCCCTTCGTCATTTGCTACTGAACGTCCACCTGCTCCTCGGATTCCTACTTGATACCCTTTGGATTTATAATGCTCTACACCTTCATTGAAAAAAGGAGCCTTGGTATCATCATACCCAATGCTGATGGTAGGGGTCGATTGAGAAAACATTTGCAATACCATCGTATCATCTTCAAGTGTTCTTAGAACTTGATCACTGATTCCTGCAAACTCCCTTGAATCCTCAACTGATTTAAAATCTAATAAATAACCCTTCATGTATCGTTCCTCATTTCTATTACTCTTATTTTATCACATACTAGTCTACTATGTTAAGGTAATGCTCAATAAGAAAACGACCCGAAGGTCGTTTGATGATTATTTGTTTTTAATGCTGAGTGCTCTAAATGCATTCAATACTGCAAGGATGGTAACACCCACATCAGCAAAGATAGCTGCCCACATGCTGGCATAACCAAGTGCACTTAAGATCAGTACTAGAACTTTAATACCAATCGCAAAGATAATGTTTTGATACACAATGTTCAGTGTTTTATGAGAGATGTTAATAGCTGTTGATATCTTCGATGGCTCATCTGTCATAATGACAATATCTGCAGCTTCAATAGCAGCATCAGAACCTAAACCACCCATTGCAATACCAATATCGGCAAGTGCAAGTACGGGTGCATCATTAATACCATCACCCACAAATGCTAACTTGCATCCTGCATGTTTCTCTTCAAGTAAAGCTTCAACATGAGTGACTTTATCTTGAGGTAGAAGTTCTGCATGGACCTCATCAATGCGTAAGTCTTTTGCAATTGCACGGGCAACATTTTTATGGTCCCCTGTTAGCATCACAGTTTTCTTAATTTGAGTTCCTTTAAGGCTTTGAATTGCAAGTTCAGCATCCTCTTTCAACTCATCAGAAATTAAAATATACCCTTGGTATACATTATCAATAGCACAGTGAACAATGGTACCATTCAGATTATTATCAATACCTTCAAGACCTAATTGTTCCATCAGTTTGATATTCCCTGCTGCAACGGATTTACCATCCACTTCTGCAATCACACCATGACCTGCGATTTCTTCAACTTTTCCAATACGGGAATTATCAATCTCATCAGCATAAGCTTTCTTTAATGAATCCGAGATTGGATGATTTGAGTAACTCTCTGCATAAGCTGTCATTTCTAATAAGTCGTCCTCACTCATATGTAAGGCATTGATGGATTGAACTTCAAACACACCTTTAGTAAGTGTCCCTGTTTTATCAAACACTAACACTTCAGTTTGAGCCAGTGCTTCTAAATAGTTACTTCCTTTAATAAGAATTCCCTGACGCGATGCACCCCCAATTCCTCCAAAGAAACTTAACGGAATTGAGATGACTAAAGCACAAGGACAAGATACAACCAAGAATGATAATGAACGATAGATCCATTCGTTAAATGTAGCACCTGGTAATAAGAGTGGCGGTAATACTGCAAGCAGTGCTGCAATAATAACTACAACAGGAGTATAGTAGCGTGCAAATTTTGTAATGAATTGTTCGGATTGTGATTTTTTATTACTTGCATTCTCTACAAGGTCTAAGATCTTAGATACTGTAGATTCACCAAAGACTTTCGTAACACGTGCTTCTAGAAGCCCGTTAATGTTGATACAACCACTTAAGATCTCACTACCCTCACTAACATCACGAGGTAAGGATTCCCCTGTCAGAGTCTTGGTATCAAGCATGGAGTGACCTTCAAGAACAATTGCATCTAAAGGAATCTTCTCACCTGCTTTAATGATGATGATATCACCTACCGCAACAGCATTAGGATCAACAACTTTAATACCATCTTCTGTTTTAAGGTTAACAGCATCAGGTCGAATATCCATTAAATCTGCAATGGAATCACGAGACTTCCCAACTGCATAAGTTTGGAATAGTTCTCCTACTTGATAAAACAGCATGACTGCTACCCCTTCTGGATACTCCCCAATTAGAAATGCACCAATGGTAGCAATACTCATTAAAAAGTTTTCATCAAAGATCTGTCCATTACCAATGTTACGAATCGCTTTAAGAAGCACATCACCACCAACAACAAGGTAACTAACAAAGTAGATTGCAAATCTAATCATCATATTATCGATTGGTAGTACACTTCCTAAGATCAATAATAGGCTCGAGGCTAGGATTCGGTATAAGCGATATTTTAAGCTGGGTCCATCTTTCTTAGTCTCTGTTAATTTAACATGGGATTCAATTCCGGTAATTACTGATTGAACTTCTCGCATTGCTTCTTTAGATTGATCATCCTTAAGATCAATACGCAGTTTTTGAGTCATGAAGTTAATATGTGCCGAGTCTACAACATCAAGTTCATTTAACGCTCGTTCCATCTTGGCAGCACAGTTACCACACTCTAAACCTTCTAATATATATTCTTTCATTACACTCCTCCAAATGCACACTTGAACAGTTGTTCATATGTCTGCGATAATTATTACTTATTGTCATGAGTTTGTCAACGATATTTAAGATTTACCAAGAAGAATAAACAAAACACTCTAAAGTTCAAACTATAGAGTGTTTTGTTTATTCATCGCTTTCTTCCATCAATTTATCAAAATCGCTTTTATATATAGAATCTTGAATGACTCTGTATTTTTGAAATTCACTTTCGGCGAATTCTTTTGCAATTGCTGCTGTAATTTTACCTTTTCCCAAAAGAATTTCAGCATCATTAAATTTTAGAAATGCATCTAACTTTTCAGCCCAGTCTAGCATGGTCATTGGAATTTTCCTTCTAGCCTGTCTGGTTGCATAATCTAAATACATAGCTGTAATCTCATTAAGTTCTTCAGATTCGTTCTTACTTAAATAATTTTTTGCAATGGATACATCCCTTTTTACAACCTTACCATCCGGTGCACTTCTCCAGGTGGTAAGTCCCATATTTTCCTGTTCATGACTAGCTCTAGATTTAATAAGTTCAGCCGCAGTATTTCCATGAACAGCATAATGCATTTTATTCTGTACTGTGGCAAAAAAATCTTTTGTCGTCTTACTATCTTTTGAATAATCAACTGATGTTGAATAAATATCAGTTATTTTTTGATAAAATCTTCTCTCACTAGCTCTTATTTCCTGTATTTCGGAAATTAAATGCTCAAAGTAATCCTCATCAAATATTTGGCCGTTGATTAATCGTTCTTTATCTAAAACATATCCTTGTCTTGTAAAAGTATCTAAAACATTAGTAGCCCATTGTCTAAATTGCAACGCCCTATCTGAGTTAGTACGATACCCTACAGCGATGATTGCAGATAAAGAATAAAATTTATAATGGTAGGTCTTTCCATTGTCTGCAACTTGTGCAAAATTTGCACAAGTTGAATCTTGATCAAGTTCCATAGTTGAATATATATTTTGAAGGTGTTTTGTTACGACGGAGCGATCAATATCAAATAACTCTGATATTGCCTTCTGAGTTAACCAAAGATCGCCATCTTGTACACGCACTTCGATAGAATCACTATTAGTATCTTTAGTGAAAACTATAAAATCTACAGTGCTATTACGTATTTGTAATTTTTTACTTGTCATCGAGTCCTCCCCTTTCAAATAAATAGAACATTTCGATCCATATTCAGGAAATAAGATAGTATATTAATTATTATTTTTCACCAGAAGCGCAACACTTTCTACATGGCTCGAGAGGATAGCACGAATGTCTTTCGGACCGTCGGTTGTTGGAAACATATCCATGGCAGTTTGGCACTATCGACAGGCGGGAACATATCGACTAATCTCCCATGCAACTTAACTTCAAATACAGATTATGATGCTCTTATTTACAACATGTAACGATTCCCGTTTTTAAGCAATTGAAATCATAAATCTCGCCTACAAGAGCACTTTTGTCTAACTTTGACACATTAATTTCTAAATACAATAAATTCTAAAAAAGTTCATCCAAAAGAATATAATACCTAATCTTATCCCAATTAGGCTCTATTTCTAACTTTTCAAATAGCATATCTACATAAAACCCCTGATATTGCTTTCCAGTATACTTCCCATCAAAATTATGAAGTAGGCTACGATAACATAAAGCGATATCCTGCCATTTATCTGCTATACCTGTCTTTCCTAAATCAATGTATCCAGAAACTTTTCCATTTGATAAAAATATATTCGGAAGACAAAAATCTCCATGGGATAATACCAACTCTTCCTCTGGCTTGTTGTTATTAAGCCATTCAAGAAGATGATCTGGATTTTTAAATCCATTTTCACCGAATGTACCTGGCTCTACATCTTCCATATCTACAAGGTTATTTTCCACTGTATATTTTGCCATCTGCAATTTTTTCTCCAGATTACAAATGTATGGACAGTTACTAATATCTACCTTCCATAGCATTTGCAATCCTTCTGCCAACATGGTAGTTAATTTCTCTGGATTTTTCATATATTTGTCTGCACAGGACATTTCTCCAGGTGCTTTTGTCATTAAGAGGTAGTTCTTCCTTTCGTCTCTTTCAAATCCCAAAACCTTAGGCACTGGTAGCTTGTCCTGCAACCATTCCATAACATGATATTCATTCTGTGATTCTTCACTAATTGTTTGGATTTTAAGTATTTTATCATGAAACAAAACAACGGTAGAATCCGACATTCCCACATCATCAATAGAATACTTTTCTTCACCAATCAGACTCTTGATTTTATCAGGTAAATCAAACATTACTCACTATCCCCCTTTAAATAGCTATTATACTTCAACCACTTCACGAATTTTTAAAGATTATCTATGTTTTTGTTTCTACTACACATTCCCTATATCTGTTTACCTACCACATTATAACATCTATTCTATCACTTCAACTCTGCGAATTTTATCTATGGTGTCTACTCAACCCGACTTCTTTTTTCGGTTCTTTTTCAATCCATCGATATGTTCCCACAAACACAAAACCTCACTTTAGGTCGAGTGGAAATGCTTAATACATTCCAGTAAAGCTAGTAAAATCAATACTTACACTCTTGACATCAAGACAACGGTCTCCACATGTAATGTCTGTGGGAACATATCCACAGGTTGTACGTTAATAAGTTTATATCCAGCTTTAGCAAGCTCTGCAACATCACGTGCTTGAGTTGCTGGGTTGCATGATACATAAACAATGCGTTTGGGTGAAAAGCTTACGGCATGGTTAATGAATGTTTCATCAAGGCCTTTACGTGGTGGATCAACAACTAGTACATCAATCTCAATCCCTTGTTCTAACCACTCACCAATCACAGTACCAGCGTCTCCTGTTTCAAAGGTCACATTATCAATACCGTTAATGTCGGCATTCTCATTAGCTAAGATGATGGCATCTTCAACAATATCCATACCGTAAACATGTTTCGCTTGTTTTGCTAGACTCAATGAAATAGACCCAATACCACAGTATGCATCAACCACAACATCATCTTTACTAATGGATGCTAAATCAATAGCAGCCTGGTATAGTTTTTCAGTTTGAACCGGATTCACTTGATAGAATGATGCAGCAGACACATGCAGTGTATGTCCCATCAATTCATCACTATAGGTGTCATCACCTTTAACAGTAATGTTTTGACGTCCCATGATAACATTGGTTTTCTTATCATTAATGTTAAGTACTAAAGAAACAATGCCTTCTACTGAATCCCAGATGGAATCTAGAAGTTGGTGTTTGTTTTTAAAGTCTTCTTGAGTAACAACAAGTACTACCATCACCTCACCACTAACGTAGCCTCGTTTTACTGTAATGTTACGAATGATCCCGTTATGTTTTTTCTCATTATAAGCAGGAATATCATATTTGCGAAGTAAATCTCTAATGATAACTACTGCTTCATCAATCTGAGGATCTTGAATGTGGAAGTTTGTTACAGGGACTAAATCATGAGACCCTTGTTTATAAAACCCACTCTCAAGTTGTCCATGAATCTTTTGAACTGGCACTTGTGCCTTATTACGATAACCCCATGGATTTTCCATACCTACCGTATCATAGACATCAACATCACTGATATCCATTAATTTACTGAAGACATCCATAACTAACTTCTTCTTAAAGCGTAATTGTTCTTCATAAGCCATATGTTGTAGGGGCATCGTTCCAATACGTGTTCCAACCTTATCAACAAGGGGTACTCTAAATTCTGATTCCTCTAGTAGATTAATAACAATCCCATAAGCAAACTTACTTAAGACTTTAACAATCTTAATTTCTGCTTTTTCACCTGCTAATGTGTTCTCAATAAATATTGGAAACCCATCTACTTTAGCTACACCAAAACCTTTATACGTTACATCGATAATATCGACAATAAATACATCATTTTTTTTCATAATCATTCCTCAATCTCTACCATCTATTCTATCATAGCACCCCTATTTAAGTTACTCTTATTGCATATGAATACGAATTGAACCACTTCTTTGGTATAGTTTGTTTAGGAGCGTGATACATATGGAAATTACAATTAAAGGTACCCCTGCAACAGTCAGTGGAACATGGCCAACCGTAAATGAGCCAGCACCAAGTTTTGAGATTAAAGACATTAATGGCGGACTGATCACGAGTGATAGTCTTAAAGGACAAGTGGTTTTGATTTCTACTTTCCCAGATATTGATACGCGTATTTGCGATTTACAGACGCGTCAATTCTTCCAAAGAGCATCAGAAATTGAAAACGTTAAGATCATTAACCTTTCAAACAATGATCCTAAGACTTTGGGTGATTGGTGTGCAACCAACCACATTGATTCTTTAATGGCAGTGGATGTAGACCAAAAGTTTGCTAATGACTATGGGCTATGGATTGAGTCAATCAATCATTTAGCACGTGCAGTCTTTGTCATTGACCAAGATGGGATCTTAAAACATGCCCAACTGGTACAAGAACTGAGTACTGAGCCGGATTATGATGCAGCAATCACTGCAGCAAAATCTCTATAATACACAGAAACCAAGATTCAATTCTTGGTTTTTTTACGTCTTCATGATATGTATCACTTGACTATAGTGTACGCCATACAGTATAGTGTGTTTAGGAGGTATCTATGGACCAATATCTAATTGAATTCAAACGAGGCACCCTCACCATGGCTGTCCTAAGTCAACTAAAGACCCCACAATATGGCTACTCCCTACTGGAACAGCTGCAATCTTATGACTACCAAGTAGAATCTGGAACACTATACCCACTACTTCGCCGCCTTGAAAAACAAGGCTTATTGAATAGTGAGTGGGATACCAGTGAAGCACGACCTCGCAAATATTATTCGCTCAGTGATTTGGGGATACAAACACTCAATCAACTAATTGAAGAATGGGAAAAACAAACCACAATATTAAAGGAGATGATTCGATGATTGAAAATTACATCAAGAAAGTCACATTCTATCTGCCGTTTAGAAAGCGTAAGGACATCGCACTGGAACTTGAAACTATGATTTTTGACATGTGTCATGATGATTTCAGTGATGATAACATTCAAAAGGTACTTCAAGAACTCGGAAACCCCAGCGACTTAGCACTTCAGTATAGTAATCACCAATATCTGATTGGCCCTGACTCCTTTCCACGATACAAGGAATTATTAATCTTGGTATTGTGTATCACTTTACCAATCTTGCTACTCTTTCATGGTATCAAAGTCCAGCAATTAATGAGTCATAACGAGGGACTCAATAACTTATATACAACATCTGCACTAGTAGTTATGGGTCTGTTTGAGCTCATTAAATCGGCTTTTATCATCTTTGCAATCATCACAGCATTCTTTGCAGTTTCACAATTCATGAATAAACCACTTGATTTTGAAATTGAATATACAAGTACACCTGTAAAAAATAGAGAAGGAATGATTCTGTTTGAAGGGATCCTTACTATAGTTGGGACACTGGTACTTGCATTTATTGTGAGTGATCTTGATGGATTACTCAGTCTTATTTCAATAGATGGTTTAACCATACTGAATAGAGACTTCTATGCATTTATCTATTTTGCGATTATTCCAGTTCTAATTATTTCTGGAATCGGTGGTCTTTTAAAAATTAAAGAGCGTAAGGAAACACGAAGTGTCATTGCCTTTGATATGATGCGCTATGTTTCAGTACTACTTGTAGCATTGAAGACCTTAAGTTTTGCATACATTGTCAATCCTGAATACAAACTCTTATTTTGGGATCGATACTTAAAACCTTTAGGAACACCCACTGCTACAGTATTTGAATGGTTCTTAAATAATGCCATTATCATTATCGCAGCACTATCCTTACTTGAATTAGTTCGTAGTATTTACAAATTCTACAAATCATCTCAAACGCACAAAATCCCAAGACTCTAGTCTTGGGATTTAATTTTTTATGGTATTAATTCTATTTCAATCACTCGGTTTGCTTCGGTTAATAGTTTTACTGAACTACCACTTTCCATAAACGCAAGTTCATTACTAATGGAGATCGAAGCCATGTAAATATCTTTCTGATCTACAAGTTTCAATAAGTACTGTGTATTACCATCAATGGTAACAGCCTGTATTTTATCGATAATACCTTCAATCTCAACTTGATCATCGGGTGTTAAACTTTCACTATTACCCATTGCAGCAATATAGTTTTTCTCAGTCTGTGCATAATTATCACCAACAGCAGACTTGGTATAGTCTTGGTAGTTAACAAAAGAGAAACCACGTACAACTCCAGACCTGTCTTTTAAAGACATCACATAGGTTGGAAAACCATTCACATTTTGAAGTACAGGAGTTGTAGGAATATAGCCTTTCTCCTGAATGGTACCAATGGAAGTTGTCTGAGCTGAGCCCAGTGAGACGCCTGGTAAATCCAGTTCAATGGCTTCACCTGTACGTTTTGAAACAAAAAGTAAAGCTGTTGTTGAGTTGCGTTCCACATTATGAGGTCGTACACCTGTAAAGACATACATCTCACCATCAATCATAATGTAGTTATAATCACCCAACTCACTATCTACCGCCATAACACCACGTTGAGCAAACAGGGAGTTAATAAACCCACCTTTATACTGGTAGTAATTATGCGCTTGATTCAATAACATATCTGTAGGATATACCGTATCAACCCATTCAGGAATTTCATCCATCTTATAACGTTGTGTCTCACCACTTACAGCATCAACTATAATCAGGGCTTTCATATCTTTAGAACCCCAAAGACCTACACGCTTTGTAATGACTTGAACAAGCCAGTAAGGATGTCCTGCATCATCGATTTCAAAGTAGTAATCATCCACATAAGAAAACTTATGACGCATGGCTACATGACGGTGTAAATCTTTTAGAAATGGAGCATTGGGATAATACTGCATCCCTTCATCAAGTTTCACAATTTCAGCCTTTGCATTCATGGATTCATCACCCGTAGTAACCATCACATAGTAAGGTACACCCTCACTTAAACTGGTGTACTTTTTAAATGAATCGGTATATTCAAAGGGTGCAATACGAACCATTTTACCATTGTAATTAACTTGCGAGAACTCATCATAATCAATTACAAAACGAGCTGATACATCACTCAGTTCTCCAAGTTTTTTCTCTGCTGCAATCATTGCTGAATCTTTATCCACATAGGACATTTCAATATCACGATCACTGCCGTATAAATCTTGGAACGATACTTTCTTCACATCACCCAATACGTTGGCATAGCGTTTAGCATTCAAGGGTTTTGATGACATCAATCCCCCTATCAGTGCAATAATTACAAATACTGAAACTACTGCGATAAAGACTTTGCTAAACTGTTTCTCAATGAATGAGTCATAAGTTAAAATACCTACAACCAACATAATCATGAATCCAAGATACATCATCGATCCCATATTCATGTAGTTATAAGTCATTCCAAAGCCTATATCAATAACGATAAACGCTGCTATAACACCTAATATTAATTTTAATTTTAACTTCATAAAACCTACTTTCTAAGGAATGATACAACCATCAGGTCCGCAAACCATCCCTTCAACATCCTTTGAAAAGTTCAAAGAAATAACATGATTGATTGCTTCTTTAAATGTTTGAACGGGTTGTGCACCTGATAGTGACACTTGCTCATCAATCAAGAAGAATGGTACACCACTAACATTGTTTTGTTGTGCCCATGCTTGATCATTACGTACATGCATTGCATAATCATCACTCTCAATTGCATGCTTACTTGCTTCAAGATCAAGTCCTAGATCTTCTGCAGTCTTCAATAAGAGTACATCATCAGATAAATCCAGTCCATCCACAAAGTGTGCCTTATACAAACGTTCAAAGAATGCTGTACCTTGATTTTGAGTCTTCGCATATTGGAACAGTTTATGAGCTTTAAAAGTATTGGCTTGAACTGCAATACCCCCATTAAACTCTAAACCAGCCTGATGGGCCATATCATCCACACGTTTTACATTTGCCTGTGCATCAGCCTCACTCATACCATACTTATTCATTAACATTTGAACCATCGTTAAACCTTTTTCAGGGTTTGATCGTGGATCTAGTTCATACGACATATATTCAATTTCAATATCACTGTTCATCTGTTTCAATGCATCTTCTAAATGCTTTCCACCGATATAGCAGAAAGGACATACAAAGTCCGACCAAATTTTAATTTTCATTTTATAAACTCCTTTTAAACTCTTGATGATAGCCATGTAAGAATATCATCAAGTACTTCTTCTTTTTTATATTCATTCAATATTTCATGATACAATCCAGGATACACAATGCGCTCTTTCTTGACTGAACTAATCTTATTAAAGAAGGTTTCACTCAGTTTTTGAGGCACAATAATGTCATCTTCTCCGTGTAATATTAAAACATCACACTCATAGGACTTCATGTTATCAAGGATAAACTGCGGGCCATCCAGTGCAAATGATTTCATAAATTGTGCACGTGCTGATTTTAATACCATCGGATCCTGTTTATAATCTTCCACAACTGCAGGATCAGAACAAATATCATTTTCAACAACATTTGGAATCTGCATGTTAGGCATGAAGGTAGCTGCTAATTTCAACAAGGTATGTTTATGTTTGGTAGCTGGTAAATGACCCAGTGCTGGACCTGATAAAATCTGTCCATCCACCATATCACCAAACTCAATCCCAAACATTGCTGTAATCAAACCACCCATACTGTGTCCAAAATTATAAATTGGAACATCTTGTGCTAAGCTTTTAGCATGCAATACAACACCTCTTAGATCCGCAATAAAATCCTCATAGGTTTCAACCTTACCAAGACTATTACCATGCTCCTTAACATCATAACGCACAGCAGAATACCCATTGGCATTCAACTGTTGTACAAACCAGTCATAACGACCCAGATGTTCAGCAAATCCGTGGTTAATTACAATCATCGCCTTTGGATGATCAACAAGATCTTCCTGTACAATCAATCCTGTCATTGTATCATTCAATTTCATACTACTCACCTCTCAATTGATTGAGATCTTCAATGATTCCAGCATTACTTGCTGTAAACACTTCAACATCCTCATCATTAAAGTTGATTTGGTTTGCCAGTCCTTCAACTTCAAACTGACCTCCCACACCATTTAGAATAATTGCACCTGCTGCAATATCCCATACTTTTAAGTTCTTAGAGATATACGCTTGCATACGATTCGCTGCAACACCACACATCTCAATGGAACAAGCCCCTAGATAACGGTGTGCTACCCATTGGTTTTTTAACTCTTGAACATCCATATCAAACATTGATAATGAATATAAGTCTCCATACACAATTGCATCTTTCAAGGAATCACTCACATCAAGTTTGGGCATCAATTCACCATTAAGGTATGATCCTTCCCCTTCAATTCCTAAGAACAATTCATCACGAATCACATCATAAACAATCCCAAAGATTGGTTTTTTCTTTTCATAGTAAGCAATTGAAATTGCAAAGTTTTCTTTTTGGTAGATGAAGTTTGTCGTTCCATCAATTGGGTCAATGATCCATAATTCATCGCGCACTTGTGTTACAACTGTTTTTTCTTCTGTTAAGAAGTCATCATTAGGATACTGTGCTTGAATCCCTTGTACTAAAATTACTTCTGTTGCTTTATCAACATTGGTTACAAAATCATTATCTGCACTCTTTGTTTCTACAGCTACAGAATCTTTCATCATACTTCGAATATTATCTGCTGCTTCATGCACTAGTGCTATTGTAAAATCAATTTTCTCTCTCATGGTTTCCATCCTTTTAAATATATTCTAATAATTCATTTTTAATACTGTCATTACTTGCTCCGATAAACAATCGGGGCTGATCATCAAATATGAAGGTATCATGTTCTTCTCCAAAATACCACGTTCCCCCTGCACACTGTAAAATGATCAACGCTGCTGCAATATCCCATATCTTAATCTTAGGAAAGACATAAGCATGAAACTTACCTGCACCAACTTGCGCTGTCTCTATAGCACCTGACCCTAGAAAACGATGGGTTAAAAATTTTGGTTTTAATGCTTCTGGACTGATCTTAAACAGTCCTGCTCGATACACATCACCCGTCAATAAAGCATGACTCAGCTCTGTATTTTGATCTAGTTGTTTCAGTTTAACATCATCCACATAAGCTCCAAGATCCACATGGGCCCAGTACATACGCTTATTCATAACATCATACACAATACCAAAGACTGGTTTTGTTTGATAGAAATACGCTACTGATATCGAGAAGTTTTCTTTTTGGAAGATGAAGTTTGTCGTCCCATCAATTGGATCAATGACCCACATATGATCTCCCATTTCATTTTCTACTGTCTTTTCTTCAGTTAGAAAACTTTGATCTTCATATTGAGCATGAATG
Organism: Erysipelothrix sp. UBA3383; assembly: GCA_002358955.1. Classification (GTDB taxonomy): domain Bacteria; phylum Bacillota_I; class Bacilli_A; order Erysipelotrichales; family Erysipelotrichaceae; genus Erysipelothrix. The sequence goes on from DEPV01000042.1 coordinate 45,717, forward strand.
CCCTCTACTAAGAATCTCTCCGTTGCCTTATCCACATTGGTAACCAAATCAGATTTGGATGTTTTTTCTTCCACATTCAAATCTTCCTGCATTAATTGGCGAATTAAATCACCTGCATCAAGTACTAATTGCTTTGTAAATTCTAATTTATTCATAGCCCACCATACTTTCTACTATTTAAATTATAGCATGATTTCTCATAACAGGAATTACAAATACCCACACTCCACATGACTCAGTATCTCTTTCTATAAACAAAAACTCTAAGATACAGGTTGATGAATTGTATCCTAGAGTTAAGATTGACTTATTGTTGTTCTTTAAAATGATTGGGACTCATACCAAAGTATTTCTTAAACACACTACTGAAATAACGTTGATCCCGAAACCCCACAGCATTGGCTACCTCATAGATTTTGTAATCGGTATTCATCAATAAATCACAGGCTACTTTCATGCGATAGACCGTTAAATACTCATGAAAGCTATAGGATGTTTCACTGCGAAATAAACGGCTTAAGTAACTCTCTGAAACTTGAAGGTATTCAGCAGCAGAACTGACACTAATTTCCTCTGAGTACTGCTCTTGAACATAAGCGAATAATTTTTGAATGTTCTTATGGGATGAGCGATCACTTTTAGAAAGATAACGGGTTACCGTATTGAGTAAATCATTTTGACTCACCGTTTCTTCTTTCTTCAACACCTGCATTTGTTTTACTTGTTTGGCAGCATTGGATAAAGCTCCAAGCAACTCCTCATCACTAAAGGGTTTGACTAGGTAGTCAATCGCTCCCAGCTGCAGTGCTCTTCGTGCATATTCAAACTCACTAAAACCACTCAGTACGACTGCCACAACATCTTGATGGTCAATGATTGCTTCAAGCATATCAAGACCATTCATCACCGGCATCTTAATATCTGTAAGGATGATATCAGGATGAAGTTTTAAAGCAAGCTCCAAACCTTCCTTACCATTACTAGCATCACCAATAATTTCAATGTCTAATGATGCCCAATCTGTAGTTAGAATTAAGCCTTGTCGAATGTTTCTTTCATCTTCAACAATAATCGCTCTAAGCATGGATATCCCCCTTTCCATCAAGTGGAATTGTAATTAGGACCTGTGTTCCAACTCCTATATAACTATTCCACTGTAAACCATACTCTGAACCATAGTGCAGTCTTAAACGAGAATCAACATTGCGCAGTCCTATACTGCTGGATTTTCCTGAATCTTCATCCGGCAATGAAAAGTCAGTCCCTGCACCATTATCATTCACCTCAAAGTAAAGGTGCCCATCATAGGTCCAAGCATAAATGTTAATACGACCCTTACCTTCTAAAGGTTCAATACCATGAACAATGGCATTCTCCACAATGGGTTGTAGGATCAGCTTAGGAATCACTAAATCATAAACATCATCTTCAATGAATCGATTATACGCAATCTTATCCCCATAACGCTCTTTCTGAATCGCTACATAACTATCAATGAAATCAAGCTCCTGTGCCACACTAACAAAGGGTTCCGTATTCATACTGACCTTAAGCAGAACACTTAACTCTGTAACCATCATCGCTATATCCTCATCACCATACATCTTCGCCTTCCATTTAATGGAATCTAAGGTGTTATTAAGAAAGTGTGGATTCAATTGTGCCATCAAGGATTTAATCTCTGCAATACGCAGTAATTCTTGTTTTTGTTGATTCACATACATCGCCGTTTCTACACGCAAGATTAAATCATCAAACTGATTGGCCAATTCTTCAAATTCATTAGCAGTACTTTCAAGACTTTCTTGAGTCTCATTAGGCATGTAATCACGCATCTTATCAACCAAATCAATTAAAGGCTGAGTAATGCGGTGTGATGTTTGATAGACAAGTACGAATGCAACAAGTCCTGTCACTGCAATAAAGGCCATAATTCCATAGATTAGATAAAGTTCTTGATCATAGAGCATGTCTTTAGGAACCATACCATAAAAGGTAATGCCCTCTTTTGTATTAGTTCGTGTTCCAATTACCATATCTTTTAATTTCATGGCATCATCTTGGTTGGAAGATTCTGCGATTCGATCATATCTGAATATATTACTCAAATAGGAAATTGGACTTCTAAAGATGGAATCGTTGTAGATGACACGGTCCCCCTGTGTTGTAAGAATAAACTGAACATAACCAAATGAAGTTCCTTTCACAGTATTCACCAGCGATTGAATGTGTTCTGTTGTTACATCCAAAATCAAATATCCATATAGATTGTGGCGATCTTCTACTTTATAAATTACACTGTAAGCAACATTATCTTCAACTGAATCTGATGAACTGTTGGGATACATTAAAGGACCATGGATATCATTAACCTCTCTGAATATTCCCCAGTTTGAAAATGTTGGAAGATTATAACGTTTCGGAAGTGCATTAGTCCCAACATAATCACCATTGGGTAAAACAAAGTACATGTCTTGTGTAGCACGTGATGATAACATGGTTTGAAACATCATCAATCGAATATCATCTTGATACTGTTTAAACTCTCCCTCACTATCTTGCATTAGCCGAACCAATCCATCCCCCAACATCACTACTTCTTTTTTCTGAATGCTCAGTGTTTGAGTAATTAATTCTTCAGATGATAATAAGACCTCATTCAAACGTGCATTCATATCATCCACTGATGATCGATTAATAAATACAATAGAAAAAACACTAAGAATCAGAAGTGGTACAATCGAAGACATGAGTAAAACTAACGTTAATTGTTTTCGATAAGTTCTTTTTCTTAGTGCTCTCATAAGGTCACCTCTTTTAAACTACAGATACCTTTCCTTTACTTATTATACTAAATAAGATGAAAGAAAGTATAGTTGCTGCAGTTAGTATACTTGCCAGTGCAGCTGCTGTACCAAAACTAGCACGGACAACTTCAGTATAGATTGCTACTGAGATCGTTGCTGTTTTACCTGAATACAACATAATACTGGAACTTAATTCATTGATGGTACTGATCCAACTCAGAATAGCACCTGAAACAATTCCTGGTAACATTAATCTAGCAGTTACTGTAAAGAATGATTTCATCGGCGATACACCCAAGCTGATGGATGCCTCTTCAACGCTTTGATCAACCTGCATCAAGATTGCACTGGATGATCGTACAGTATAGGGCATCTTACGAATAACATAAGCAATAATCATAATGGTAGGAGTTCCTATAATAGTCAGAATCCCTGTATTCATAAATCCATTCTTAAATGCTAATACCAATCCAATACCCAATACTGCTCCTGGAATAACATAAGGGAACATAACCAGTAGATCCAGTGCATCGGATGATTTGGATTTACGTTTGGTAATCAGATAAGCAATCGTAATACCAATAATAATGATGAATACAATCGCTACAGTAGAGAACACAAATGTATTTCTAATGTTTGATCCCAGTTTATAGAAGATGGTGTGATAACTATCCAAACTGAATCCACCTGAGAAGATGGGTCCACTTGTTTTTAGGAATGATGTATATACAACCACAATCTGTGGTAAAAAAGTTACAAAGGCTACCAGTAAGGTTAAAGCAGTCATTAAGATACGTGGAAGTATGCTTAACTCCTCAATTTTAGGAGGTCTTAAACCACTCATATTGTATTGTTTTTTATCAATCACTCGTTTTTGATAAAGTAGTACTGATAAAGAACATAACACTACAATGATACTTAATGCTGAAGCAAGACCTGCATTACCACCCATCTCACTCATATACTCTTCATAGATTAGAACCGGTAATACTTTATAACCCTCACCAATCAACATCGGAGTTCCAAAGTCAGCTAAACTTGACATGAATACCATAACAGCTCCCGCTGCAATGGTAGGTAGAATAACAGGTAGTGTTACTGTAAGAATACGACGCCACTTACTCATTCCTAAGTTCTCAGCAGCTTCCTCAAGTGATCCATCGATCCCTTCCAA
>DEPV01000114.1:0-15874 GCA_002358955.1 Erysipelothrix sp. UBA3383
ATGTGTCATATCATTCATCAAAAAAAATTGCATTGTCATTTATCTTCATTAAAAACATTATACAGTTAAATCAAAAAAAAAAAGGGATATTATTTTTATTGTAATAATGGATCATTAAATTGGTTTAAAGCCGTTATTTTGAAGTCTACTCCATTAAAAAAACTCCATACGATGGATTCTTATACATGTATGGAGTTTAAGTAATGAACTCTAAAATTATAGTCTTGGAGTACAGAAGAAATGATACTTCTTCTATTTTACAGACTTTTTAATTAATAATCTGAATCGGATGATTCATCAGCCATCAGGCTCACACCTGATGAAGTACCAATACGACTTGCTCCCGCTTCAATCATTGCTTTAAAGTCTTCTGGTGAGCGTACTCCCCCTGATGCTTTAACACCTAATTTATCGCCCACTGTTTGACGCATAAGACTTACTGCTTCAAGTGTAGCACCACCTGTACTAAAACCTGTTGATGTCTTAACAAAGTCAGCTCCAGCTGCCATTGCAAGCTCTGATGCTTTAACAATCTCATCATTGCTTAGTAAACATGTTTCTAAAATAACTTTAAGAACATAGTCACCTGTTGCTTCTTTAATAGCTGCAATTTCAGATTGAATCTTATCGTATGCTTGATCTTTAATGTCAGATACGTTAATTACCATATCAATCTCAGTTGCACCATTCTTAATAGCATCTGTCGTTTCAAAGACTTTAGTAGCTTGTGTATTAGCCCCTAAAGGAAATCCAATGACAGTACAAACTGCAACATCTGTTCCTTTTAATTCTTGTGCAGCAAGTGCTACAAAGTCTGGGTTAATGCACACAGACATAAAATCAAATTCTTTTGCTTCTTTGCACAGTTCAACAATTTGTGCTGAAGTTGCATTTTGTTTTAACAGTGTATGATCAATGTATTTATTCAAATTCATAAGTAATTTCTCCTTTTAATATTCTTGAGGCACATACCTCATCACCCATGTATGGCTTCTTACTTGCCCCATGGTATTTGTATTTCTCATCACCCTTACCCAGTATTGCAACAGCATCACCAGGTTTAGCCATTGAGATTAATTTAGCAATTGCAGTCTCACGGTGTTCTAAAACCTCATAGTTATCATTCACAACTCCAGATACCATTTCAGCAGCGATGTCTTCAAATCTTTCGCCGCGGTTATCATGTTCTGTAAAGATTGTATAATCTGCTAAAGACGTTCCTAGTTTTCCTAAGATAGGCCGTTTGAGTGCATCACGCCCTCCACCTGCCCCAAGGATACAGATGACTTTATTATCTTTACTGATGACACTGCGTAAAAACTCTAAGTTTTTTTCAACACTATCGGGTGAGTGTGCATAATCAACATAAACTAAGAAGTTTTGGCCTTCATCAATCTTATGAACACGTCCCTCAACTTGATTAATATCACGCAGTTCAGGAATGATTTTCTCAATTGGATATCCTTCTTGATGTAAGATTGCAATGATGTTAATTGCATTATAGACGTTGAAGTGTGCTACAAAGTTTGAATAAACAGGATAGACTTTACCATCATGATGTAAATTAAATTCAGTATGCATTGGAAACAATTGGATATCCGTTGCACGATAATCCGCTTCATTCTCAATTCCTAAAGTAAAGACATGTTTGGGATTGTCTTCTAAAAGTTTGCGCCCATAAGCATCATCAATGTTGATGAAACGATTGCCTTCTGGATTCAGTCGATCAAAGAGCATTTTTTTATGCTTGAAGTATTGATCCATTGTATGGTGATAATCAAGATGATCATGACTCAAGTTCGTCCACGATGCATCATAGAAATCAATCGCATCAACACGTCGCAGTGCAAGCCCTTGTGAGCTGACTTCCTGGCATACTTCAGTTACACCTGACTCTACCATCGTATGGTATAAGTTTTGTAGATAAATGATATCAGGTGTTGAGAAGTGTGGTGGTAAGATAACATCCCCATATTCTGCTGAAATGGTTCCTACATACCCTGCATTAACTCCAAATCGTCTTAAAATATTGTAAACAGTTTTAATGGTTGTAGACTTACCGTTGGTTCCTGTAATACTGTGAATCTTTAATTTTGCAGATGGGTTATCAAAGAATATATTGGTTGTTTCATGAAGTGTTGTCATGGTATCTTCAACCTGGATATACTCAATGCCCTCTACTGGCTTATCAATAGGTTTAGAATGAACAATTGCCTTTGCTCCATTATCAATGGCTTGAGCAATGAAATCATGGCCATCATTGGTCAAACCTTTGATTGCAAAATAAAGTCCCGATTCAGTTTTTTCTCGAGAGTCTGATATCAGTTGTGTAATTTCTAAATCACTGGCATCAGCAAACATTTTACTTAATTTCATTTGCGTTTCCTCTGTACTTTCTTGATGAATTTAGAATGGCAATACCCATACTCCATCGCTAAATCAATAAATTCATAATCTTTGAATTGTTCGAGTGCACGTGCTAATTCAACGGCGTGTTCAGGTGCAATCTGTGCTGTTTTTAAAAGTGGATAGGCAACCGCTTGATCATTTAAGCGATAAAAAATATTTGTATCTTCATCAAACATGATGACACTATCACTGCGCGACCCTAAACAAGGGTAACAAAAACTAGCAGCATAAGGTAACAATCCAAATTTCACCGGATCAATAATATCATTCTTAAATTCATGGGCTAACTTGAAGTATTGTGGCAATTCTAGAATCACCGTTTCCCGATCGTATAAGTTATTGAATAGAATATCAAAGATTGGAATGTAAATGCGTTCCCCTTCATATTCAAAGGTATGCAATTGATCACGTTTATCTTGGAAATCCAACTGGAATAATTTATTACGTTCTTTAAAACTTAAGTTGTCCCACATATCCAAATGCTGGTTACGAAAACTTTCAAATGAAGATTCAAAGCTTTCCTTTTGTGCAATGCTGTTTCGAATCATGAGTAGTTTTAAATAATGAATTAAGTCCTGTGGATACTTATAGCCAAACTTTTTATTAATCTCATCCAATTCCTTGAGCAGTGCTTTAGGCATTGTTTGAGAATGGTATTTTTGTAATAGGGTCATACTTGCACCTCCTTTGCATGGATGAGAACACAAGCCACCATCGATGCGGTTTCAGCACGTAGGACATGTTTTCCAATGCTTACGGGCTTAAAGCTTTCACTTTCAAAGAAGTCACGCTCCTTATCACTGTAGCCCCCTTCAGGACCAATGATGATACTGATGGACTCTTCATCCTTCATGATGGATTGTATGTGCTCTAAAGGCTTCACATCGGCATATAGATTAAGTTCTGATGTGTATTGAGGTATCTCATTCATGGTAATCACAGGTCCTACCTCAACAGCCTTATGACGGAATGATTGTTCGGATGCTTCTTTAGCAATCATGTTTAATCGTTCAATTTTACGATCGGAACGTTTTCCAAAATCTTTAACAACCCCATTTTGTGCACTGTATAAAACAATGCGGTCAACACCCACTTCACATGCCTTTTGAATCATCCATTCTAAGCGTTCATTACGAATGAGTGAAGCAATTAATGTAATTTTTACTTTAGGTAGATCAAAGATAATATCTTCGATGAATTCTAAGGTGTTCAATTCATCATCTGCAAAAGCATAAATCCCTGCTTTACTCTTATCATCGACTAGGCGAACTTGATCCCCTTTACGCATGCGCAGTACCTTCAGACATTGATTGCGCTGATCACTACTTAGTCTTGCATCTTCAATGGATTCAATAAAAAATTGTTGCATTAGCGCCCTCCTTTAGCTACTTTAAGCAGTTGTTTCACTTCATGGTCTTTCAGTGCTCGATATTGGCCTTGACTTAAATCATCAATCAATAAAGGGCCAATAGCATAGCGGTGTAATTTACGAACTGGTAAACTGTAATGTTTAAACATACGACGAATTTGTCTGTTCTTACCCTCATATAAGGTAATGCTAAATTGAGTACGGTTTTGTTTGGCATCATAACGTACTGAAAAAATCTCTACCCCTTGATAATGAACCCCTTCAATACTGACACCACTGCTTAATTCATCAATAACACGTTGTGTTAACTTACCTGTTACACCAACTCGGTATTTTTTAGGCATGTCATAACGAGGGTGTGTCATGATGTTTGCAAACTCGCCATCATTGGTAAGAATTAGAGCCCCTGTTGTTTCATAGTCAAGTCGTCCTACGGGGAAAATACGGTTTTTGTCCTGAATCAAATCAACCACACAAGTACGACCACGATCATCACTCACTGATGATAAGACTGCACGGGGTTTGTTGATGATGTAGTATACATTGGCAGTTTCTAAAGTGATGACTTTATTATTAACACGAACCACATCACCTGAAAATACTTGAACGCCTTGTTCAAGTATTGTTTTACCATTCACACTGACCTTACCAGCTTCAATTAAAGCTTCAGCCTTACGTCGTGAACTGACACCACACATGGCGATGTATTTTTGAAGACGAATACTATTTGAAGAAGTCATTATTTTCCTCTAACATTTCTAGTTTAATCTCTGGTAATTCTTGCAAACTGGTTAATTTAAAGACATCCATAAATTGGTCGGTAACTTTATAAAGAATTGGTTTTCCAATGCTATCAGCACGACCTGCTTCTTGAATCAGATCCAAAGCTTCCAAACGTCGACACATCATATCTGAGTTAACACCGCGTACCTCTTCAATTTCAAGACGTGTTACAGGTTGTTTATAGGCAATGATTGCCAAGGTCTCAAGGGCTGCTTGAGAGAGTTGTTTTGTTTTATTAAATTGTAATAAATCAGTAATGGTTTCATGCAAGTGTGATTTGGTTACTAACTTTACAGAATCTGCAAAACGATGAATTTCCAGACCCCTGTTATGAGTACTGAGTACTTCTTGATACTCATCCAGTACATCATCCAAATCATTCACTTTAAGACCTAAAGCCATTGCTAATTGATCTTTTGAAATCCCTTCCTCACCAAAGGCAAACAACACGCCATCGATGATTTCAAAATGTTGCTTCATACTAATACTTTCCTTTCAAAAACACGACGTCATCTTGGAAACTCAATCCCAACTCCCCCATACGAATCATATCCAATGCTGCTAAAAAGGTAACAATGGCATGTTGTACCGATGGAGACTTTGAAAATAAGGTTTCAAGATCCATCATCACTTCATCTTTAAAGACACGACGAATATCATCAATCACATCTTCAACGGATAATTCCTTGGATTCAAACTGCATATCTAAAGGATGACTCAAACGAAAACGTTCCAATACTTTAGCCATCGCATTCATCAAGTCATAGGGTGTTTGATCAAAACTCAAGGAATCATCCAGAGCAGATCTTAAATCTTTAAATAAAGCGGATGAAATGGGTTTGGAGTGTTGAAAGGAACGTTCTTCAAAACGTTCTGCCAATTCCAAACTGACATCTTTATAACGTTGGTATTCAATGAGTCGTTTTACCAAGTCATTTTCACTATCTTCAACATCATCAGCATCAAATTCACTACGATCACGCGGTAACAAACGTTTTGACTTATATTCAATAAGACCTGCTAATTCGCTTAAGTACTCTGATGCAATTTCCAACTTCTGATCACTTGCTGCATCAATAAAAGCAATGTATTGATCAGCAAGTTCTTCTATATTCAAATCAAATAAATCTAACTTTTTATCTTTAATAAGAAACAGCATAAGATCAAGTGGACCTGAAAACTGTTCGATATCGATTTTAAAATCCATGATCTACAAACTCCTTATCATTATAATATTGCAGCAATCAAATCAGGACTTTCTATCGCTTCTTGATTACTGATAAAGCATGCTTGTGCTGCTTTGATGTGGTCTTGTGTTATGGGTGATGAACTTTGTAAAACACAGTATGCATCGCCCTTTTCAACATAATCACCGATTTGATAGTTCAGGGTAATTCCTGCTTTCATATCGATCACATCATCAACCGTTTGACGCCCTGCACCTAAGTGCATGGAGACAAGCCCTAATTCCAGTGCTTGAATGTTATGAATATAACCACTTTCAAGTGCCGGTACCACTTCACTGTAAGTTGCATGTGTAAATGCTTCTAAGTCATCAAAGACACTGATGTCACCACCCTGTGCTTTAATCCATGTTAAAAAGACTTCATAAGCACGACCTGATACCAATTGTTCTTGAGCAAGATCATAACCCGCCTCATCACTTTCAGCCAAACCTGCTTGACGCAGCATAATGCCTGCCGCCTTAAGACATAGATCTTCCAGTCCTTTAGGGCCTCTATTTAGTAGTGTATCCACTGCTTCTTTTACTTCAAGTGCATTTCCTATGGTATACCCTAATGGTTGATTCATATTGCTGATTAAAGCATTCATGGTCAATCCTAAATTACGTCCAATCTGAATCATGGTATCTGCCAGTTCTTTGGCTTCTTGAGTGTTCTTCATGAACGCCCCTTCACCATATTTAACATCCAGTAAAATACATTCTGCTCCACCTGCCAATTTCTTAGACATGATGGAAGATGCAATTAAAGGTACGGAGTCAACCGTTGCTGTAACATCACGCAAACTGTAAAGTACCTTATCTGCATAAACTAAATTACCAGTTTGTCCAACAACTGCAACATTAATATCATTCACTTGTTTGATGAATGTTTCTGAATCAATATTAATGTTATAACCCGGGATGGATTCTAATTTATCAAGTGTCCCTCCAGTATGCCCAAGACCTCGTCCTGACATCTTCGCAACTTTAGCTCCTGCTGCAGCTACAATGGGACTTAGGATTAATGTGGTCTTATCACCCACACCACCCGTTGAGTGCTTATCCACTTTAGACCCTTGAATCTGTGAAAGATCCATGATGTCACCTGAATGAAGCATGCTTTCTGTAAGGTAAGTAGTTTCCTCATGACTCATGCCATTCAAACAAATTGCCATGAGTAAGGCTGAACTTTGATATTGCGGAATACTCTCTTCGACAATGCCATCAATCCAATATTGTATTTCTTCTTTTATTAACGATTTTTTAGATTTCTTTTTTTCTATAATATCAACAATATTCATGATTATCTCCTTTCAAAGATTTTAAGGACAAAAGTTTCAAACGGTATTTTTTCAGTCTGCTTGAATTCTTTTGAATCAATTTCAGGGAAATGTGTATCCCCTTGTGTATTATCATCAATGACGGAGATATAAATTTTTGATGCATAAGGCATCGCTTGTTTATAAATCTCGCCACCACCGCAAATTAAAATTTGCTCTTTTGTATTTTGATGCTCTTTTAAGTAGCTTTCAAAATCTTGAATCGAATTTTCAATCTCTGTGTTTCGTGTCACTGTAAGAATATTACGACCATCTAATGTTTTCGGCAATCCATCTACCGTTTTACGTCCCATTACAATCGTCTGATTCATCGTAAGACGTCTAAAGAATTTATGATCTTCTTTATTACGCCATGGCATCACACCATTTAAACCAATCGTACGATTGTTATTCATTGCTAGTACTAATGTAATCATTATACAGATACCTTCCCTTTAATCAGAGGATGTGGATCATATCCCACTAATTCAAAATCTTCAAATTTAAAGTCATCAATGCTCTTTTGATCACCATGAATGATTAACTCAGGCAATGCCTTAGGTTCACGTCCCAATTGCTCTGTGATTGCTTCTAAATGATCTTTATAGATGTGTGCATCTCCAAAGGAGTGTACAAACTCTCCCACTTCAAGATCTGTAATTTTAGCAATCATGCTTAATAGCAGTGCATAAGATGCAATGTTAAAAGGCACTCCCAAGAAAATGTCAGCCGATCGCTGATACAACTGCAATGACAACTTACCATCATCTGAAACATAAAATTGCATGAATGCATGACATGGCGGTAAAGCCATCATGTCTACATAAGGCGGGTTCCATGCTGAAAGAATGATACGTCTTGAACTAGGATTGTTCTTAATGGTATCAATCACTTCACTCAACTGATCAACCCCACCAAAGTCACGCCATTGTTTACCATACACAGGTCCTAAGTCACCATGTTTCTTAGCAAACGCATCATCGCTTGCCACCTTCTCAATAAACTCAGCCATCGTTTCACCTTGATAATCCTCACTCTGAGAATAATCACGATAAGGCCATTCGTTCCAAATACGGACTTTATTCTGAACCAACCATTGAATGTTGGTATCTCCTGAAATAAACCATAAAAGTTCCTTCGCTACTGAAGGAAAGTGTGTTCTTTTCGTTGTTAATAAAGGAAAGCCTTCACTTAAGTCAAATCGCATCTGATAACCAAAGTAACTGATTGTCCCGGTTCCAGTACGATCTTCTCTTGAAGCTCCATTATCCAATACAAATTGCGCCATTTCTAAATAGTTTTTCATATTATCACCTAGCAACATTATACAGTAAAACATGTCTCTTTAACAGTGTAGTCGCAATACACAAGTTTGTTTATTGATGCACAAATTTATGCAATATGGCCTTCTTATTAAGAACTTGAATGAAACTTGATTGCGATACTTTTAAGATAGGAAAACTTCCCAATGTCTGGGAAGTTAATTTACCTTTTAGTGTTCTTTTCTTTTATAAGTAACTCGTGTTAAAAAAACACCAGCACTAATAAGCACTATAGCAAAGCTATAAGTACTTGATTTACCTGTTTTGGGTAAGCTGTTTCCCGCTTCTTTTTTGGAATCATCAAGTACGGGTGCTTTGATTTCTGGATTCACTTCAATCACACCATCATCCTCAATAATACCCCCTTGATTAGGATTTTGATCTTCTCCAACTTGATTATCATCACTAGGAAGATCAGCTGGTGGTGTGCTTTCAACATCCTCTTCTAAACACATTGGTGCTAATACAAGATCACTTACAATGGTATCTGTTTCAAAGTCCCATAAAGTTTCTGTATTTTTAGGTGTCCATCCTACCAGCGTATGATCAGAACGCATTGCTCCAGGTACTTTATCTTGGTTAATAAGATCACCATGACCCACTTGTATACGCTTGATAGGATTTCCATCATGATCGACAAAAGTAACATCATAAACAATGCGTTCATAATCTGCCACAAGCGTGATATTTTCCCTTACAGGGTTATTTTCATAGACCCAATACAAATCCGTATTTTCTATTTTCCATCCAGTAAATACAGATCCTTCAAGAGTCTCAACTGCAGGTGCATCGATTTCAAAGGCATCATCTCCATCATAAACTTCAACAACTTTTAGAATCTTATTCTGATGGTCTTTATATGTTATTTCAAAAACACTTTGAATGCTTGATGAATCAGTTTCATAAGATGCTGTTAGAACAACATCTTCATATGGCATAATAAGTGCTTCACCATAAGAATACACTTTTCCAGCATATTCCCATCCAATAAACCTTGCATTGTCTTTAACAGGGATAACATCAAAGAGAACCGTATGCTTCTGACCAGTTTTAATCAAGTCAGTAACAACAGGAACAGAACCTATCCCTTCACCTGCATCATAAGTAACACCTTTGTATTTTTCTTTAACATAATAACCTTCGTAGCCATTATTATTTTTACGGTAGTTAGTGAGTAAACTGTATGATGACGCTTCGATTCCGGTACCATCTTCACGAATCCATCGACCACTTACTCCACCCAATACATTGTCATCAGCAACAGCATTTAGCGTTTCATTGAATATTTGTTTCATATTGAAATTGGGACCAAATTTGATTTTTTCAATACTATCCAAATCTCTAAAAGCAGCTTGCATATGCTCTACTTTCTCAGTGGTAAAATTATTCCCTAAGTTAAGTTCTTTTAGCGATGTCATACCATCAAACATTTGACCCATATTAGTTAAGGCATCGCCATAGAGTTGATCATTGAAATCAAGGGTTTCTAAACTGGATACATTTAAGAACATAATTAGAGTTGATTTGACACTTGATGTATTAAATCCACTTCCTAAAACTAGTTTTGTTAGTGAACTCATGTCACTAAACATCCCTGACATTTCAGTGACGTTGGAAGTATCAAACGCATCGGGTAAAATCAGTGTTTCTAAGCTCGACAACTCTGCAAAAAGATGATCCAACTTGGTAATCATACTGGTATCAAACCCTTCAGATAGCTGTAAGTTTTTTAAACTACGCATCCCTTTGAAGGTATTGGAAAGACCGTTTTTATCAAAAAGATCATTCAATACAAATTGATCGCTGAAATATAAAGTTTCAATCGCATCCGCATTGTAGAATAATCCAGTCAACTTAGTCAACTTACTGGTATCCACATTTTCAAATCTTACTTCCTTAATATTGCTTAAGGGTGTATGAGCAAATATGTTAGTGGTAAACTCATGCAACTTGACTGTATTGTCATCTCCTGCTTTCGAACCAAACGTTATTTTAGTGATGCTATCAAGGTATTCCTGAGGAATCATGGATAAGTCAAAGAATTCAGAACCGTTATTAATCTGTGGGAGTGATCCTGCAAAGATTTCTAAATGTCCATCTTGACTTAAAGTATACTGTGCCGGGGTTAGTTTGGGTGAAGTCCAAAAACCCGATGGTCCATTCACAAAGAGTTGCCCTTGTGCCAGATACTCTTGACTTAAGGGATCTTGAGACGATGCTTTCTTATCAGCAGTTAGATCCGATTCATCGTATTGTGCTGCTATGGGTGCCATAACAAATACTGTCATACAAAGTGATACAACTAGAATTTTATTCATTAAGTGTTTCATATAATGCTCTCCTTTTTCTGTGTAAGTGCATTATAAATAATTTTTAATTGATTTAACAAGGTTTTTTTGCGTTCATTTTTTGATCATTTTTTAAAAATAAAATACTTTAAGTAGTATGGCTTGAAAATCATTTTTTTATGTTTTATGGATAATGATTATTGTAAATATTGTTTTGTTTTTAAATCACGCTTACTAAATCTTACGGTTACTAAAATACAGCCACTCGAAATAATGAGGAAATTAAAAAAAGACACTAAATAGAAGCTTCATTGAGCCATTAAATAAGCAATGTGACCATGAGAAAGGCATGACCCAAAATGAGTCATGCCTTGTTTATGTTTATTATGCTTGTAAGGGTTGGACAAATTCAGCAATAACAATGATATCATCATCACGTCGCTCCAATCGCCCCTTAACAGCGATCAATTGACCAATCTTACATCCTTCTAAAATACTAGTGCTAATACCCCTCCATAATAACACCGGAAATTCATCAGCTTGATTTTGAGCACCACCAACTTGAAAGTTCTTATCAACCTTCATTGTCATGGATGAATCAAAAACACATGTTGCATCATTAATCTTTTTTGGAAAACTTGATAACCTTCCAACGATTTGTACAAAATTCATAACCGACCCCTCTCTTGATGCGAAAAACAACTGCTTACAAAGTTGTTGAGCATCCTTACATAATCTTAACAAATATAAGTACAAGAGAAATCATAAGTTTCGATATTTGTTTAAGAAATCACATAGTTTCTATACAAATAGGCGATAAACTAATTTTATTGTTATTTATCAGTCAATAATAACGAACTTATTGAGAAATTATTGAGTGTTTGAGCAATTTTGAATAAATCTTCATATTGTAATGCTTTAATGTTCTTCATAAAGTCATAATAATTTGCATCATCAAGATGAAAACGCGCTACTGTAATACCAATACGAGAAATATTGGATAAAGAGAAAATCATTTCTCCGTAGAGTCTTCTGGATAGTTGATCAAATAAAGCTTCATCAATACTTAAGGATTGCATTTTATCGTTAATCAGTGTTTTAAATGCATCAATGTCCTCCCCATCATTAAAGAAATAAATGACAGCAATATCTTCCTGGATATCAATATCATATTGGAATGTTTGACTTAAGATTTTATCATCCAAGTATGATTGGAACTGCGGATCCATGTCCGTAAAGTTCATATCAAGAATCATACGGATCTTAAATTCATCCATTAAGCGATCATTACCTTCGTAAGGAAACTTATATGCTAAGGACATTTTATCTTGTGTAACTTGGGCTTTCAGTGTTCTGTGTTCATGAACGACTTCATGAGCCTCGGTTTTGAAGGTATCCTCAACATGATTGAATGACTTAGGATGATTCTTGGTTTTAGCATCAATGATTGATTTTAAGATTTCAGGATCTTCAGGACTGACAACAACCAGCACCATACGACCATCATTGTAGTTCATCTCATACGCCAGTTCTAAATCTGCAAGTGTTGTATCTGCTACAGACTCACGCGTCCCTGCAATATCATAGATCAGTGGGTAATCATGAAATACATTACGGAAAGTTTCCGTTAGCAAAATCATATCCGGCATTTGTTCATACATGATGAGTTCTTCAGTAATGATGCCCTTCTCTTTCTCAACAGATGCTTCAGAGATCTTAAATGATGAGACAAAGTCCAATAAGAGTTCTAAAGGTTCTTGAATGGCACCATTGTGTGTAAAGTAATACATGGTTTCATTGTATGAGGTAAATGCGTTAGCACTTGCACCCATATTAGCAAAGGTTGATAGAACATCTGTCCCATCTTCAACTTCAAAAAGTTTATGTTCTAAGAAGTGAGCTAAACCTTGCTTATGAACAATGTGTTCGCCATTTAACTTTTGTTCTAGGTTAAGTGATCCAAAAGGTGTTGCATAGATTGCTGTAGATTGTTTAAATCCAGGACGATGAATTAAAATCACATCAAGTCCTGATGCAGTCTTATAACTATATAGGGATTCTTTAAAATCATTATTGATTGCTTTCATCGTGACCTCCTCGATAAGCATAGATAAAGGGTGCCTTAACCATATTAGCAACGGCTCTTAAATCATCAATGCTTACTTTTGCTAATTCAGTTTGAATCTCACTCACATCCGTGTCCAAACCTAAAATTTCATTTCTAAAAACATGATCACTCCATGGTTTCTGTTTCTCCATGATGCTTTCAAGTTGTAAGATCAGATAGGATTTTGCAGATTCAATATCAATTTCACCTGTCTTCAGGTAATCAATTTGTTCCTGAATCAGTGCAATGGTTTGATCCAGGTTCTTATCATTAATTCCTGTAAGAATTGCAAAGACACCATCAAACATACGTCGTGAAGCATAGATTGAGTATGCTAAACTGTGTTTCTCTCTGATGTTTTGGAATAATAAACTGGATGGTAGTTGTCCCAGTGTTGCAATGTAGACAAGGTATGCATGGTACAGTGGATGATGGGGATCGATGTCTGTTTCATAGACTAAGACCAATTCAGTCTGTGCACCATCATAGTGCTCTTCAAGAAGTTTTGCATCAATATGAGTATTGATGAGTACTTTATTCAGTGGTTCTGAGGTTCCTACATTCATGATGTCCAAGTTTAAATCAAAACTAACAGGTCCTACAATGTACAACTGTTTATGGGCTTTGTTAATCAGCATCTCATGGCATGCATAAATATCATCCAGTGTGATGGCATCGATATCTTCTGCATTACCCATTGACGTCAGTCCAAAGACTTGTCCCTCTCCTGCATGTTTAAAGCCTTGTGTCATTGCGTATTGTGATGGGTTATCTTGAATGTGTACAAAGGTCATTTTCAAGTTGTTTTTAGCTTCTTGTAATGTTTGCTCATTCAATAAAGGATGCAATAAAGTATCCTTCATAAACATCAATTGTTGTGACATTAAATCATCATTCACAAAACTATCTGCAATTGCAAGCATCGATACATCAATGACTTGATACGATCCAATGGAATAACTGGTGCTTGATGATTTAGCACCATACATCATATCCAATCGATAGGACATCTCTTTCTTAGATGGACTTGTTTCTAAACGGTCGCCCATCATACGACTCAACAGGTTTGCTGTTGTATTTAATTTTTCTTCAAGTGGAAACATGATTTTTAAACTCATGAATACTTCTTGAAATTTATCATCTTTAATAATATGTGTGACTAAACCATTCTCTAAGGTTTTCTTTTGTTTCATAAATACCTCCATTAGTGTTACAATAGGTCTAGTAAATTGTACAACAATTAGACATAAATAGAAAGAATGGTGGTACTAATGATTAAAGCGGATGATCTTGTCTTTTTAACAGATCTGTATGAGTTTACCATGGCTTATACATACTTTAAACAAAATAGACATGAGGAGGTTGTTTACTTCGACATGTTTACCCGTAAAATTCCTGATAAGGGTGGTTATTTAATTTTTAATGGTTTGAATAAAGTTGTTGAATCGATTAAAAACTTTAAGTTCAATCAAGCGCATATTGATTATCTACGTGATTGTGGTTTTGATGATGAAGCGTTCCTGGATTATATGTTAAACCTAGACCTTAAAATTGATATGTGGTCTGTAGAAGATGGAACGGTCGTATTTGCTAATGAGCCTTTATTAACAGTACGTGGTACTGTAATCCAAGGACAAATTATTGAGACTTTAATTCTATTATCCGTTAACTACTCAACCCTTGTAACTACAAAGGCAAGCCGTATTGTCAATGCTGCTCAAGGACGCTCAGTTCTAGAGTTTGGTGCACGTCGTGCTCATGGTTATGATGCTTCATTAGATGGTGCTCGTGGTGCAGTAATTGCTGGTGCTACAGGAACATCACACACATTAGCAGGCTTTGAGCATGGAGCTTATATCTCAGGAACCATGGCTCACTCCTATGTTCAACTACACGATAGTGAACTGGAAGCATTTACCGAGTTTGCAACCCACAACCCTAACAATGCAATTTTCTTAGTCGATACTTATGATACTTTAGGGTCAGGTGTTCCTAATGCCATTAAAGTTGCTAAAGAGGTCTTACATCCTAAAGGCAACCGTTTAAAGGCAATTCGTCTGGACTCAGGTGACTTGGCATATCTATCTAAAGAAGCACGCCGCATGCTTGATGAGGCAGGACTACATGATACTAAGATTATGGCTTCTAACTCTTTAGATGAGTACATCATTGATGACTTAATCTATCAAGGAGCACGCATCGATCAATTTGGAGTTGGTGAAAACTTAATCACCTCTAAATCCGAACCGGTACTGGGTGGAGTTTATAAACTGGTAGCTCAAGAAACTGAATCAGGCATTGTTCCAAAGATTAAGATCTCTGAGAACATTGGTAAGATTACCAATCCTGGATACAAGCGTTTATACCGTTTCTACGATAACAACTCTGAAAAAGCATTAGCAGACTACATCGCTTTAGCAGATGAAGTTGTGCCATTGGATGAGATTGAAATCTTTGACCAAGATGCTACATGGAAACGTAAAACACTAACAAACTATACTGTTCGCGAATTACAAGTTCCTATCTTTGTTGAGGGTGAATGTGTATACGAACTCCCTTCACTTGAAGACATTCGTCAATATTCAAAATCAGAACTGGAATCCATTTGGGATGAAGTAAAACGCCTTCACTATCCGCATCGATACTATGTCGATTTATCACAAAAACTTTATGATTTAAAACTTGAATTATTACATACAAACGAAAAGAAATAAACATAACAAAAGGAGCCACTTGTAAAAGCGGCTCCTTTTGTTTTGTATGATTAACGTTTCCCTTGATCGTAAGGCTCTCCAAGCGCTTTTGGTGCTGAAGATTTTTTCGATGTAAAGATAAGAACGATTAATGTAGCAATATATGGAATCATATTGAAGATTTGTCCTGGAATTCCAGCATTGAATAAAATTGGAATTGAGGAATACACATTGGAAATCGTCAGTGCAAATCCAAAGAAGATGGATGAGAAGAATACGTTCCATGGTTTCCATTGTCCAAAAATTAGAATTGCAATTGCTAAGAATCCAAATCCGTTTGCAGTTCCTGAGAATGCTGT
>DEPV01000114.1:15884-16258 GCA_002358955.1 Erysipelothrix sp. UBA3383
GTCACAGGAATGGTAATGTATAAACCTCCAAGACCTGCTAAAGCACCTGATACTAAAACTCCAATCCAACGGATTTTCTTAACAGAAACTCCCGCTGCATCCAGTGCATGTGGGTTTTCCCCCGCTGCACGCAGACGTAATCCAAACTTTGTCTTGTAGATTACAAATACGGTAATACCTAAAATAATCAGACCGATTAAAGTTGATAGATACGCTTGTTGGAAAAACATTTCTCCGATTATTGGTATTTCACTTAGGAATGGAACTTTACGTATAATAAAGTTACCTTTTACTGGAATCTCTTTAACATGATAAACAGCACGTGCTAAGAATACCGTAAATGCTGGTGCAAAGATATTAATCGCGGTTCCAGA
>DEPV01000062.1 GCA_002358955.1 Erysipelothrix sp. UBA3383
TGTTGATGAAGCAATGCGTCGTATTAATAAACGTGGACGTGATTATGAGTTGGTTGTAGAGCGTGATTATTGGGAAAAACTGAATACTCAATATAAACTTTACTTTGATGAGTATGAATTGTCTCCAATCTTAAAGATCAATGTGGATAACTTAGATTTTGAGAATAATGCAGAAGATCGTGAATACGTGATGAATCTGATTAATGAAACAATTAAGAATTTAGACTAAAGAATAAGCACAGGATAATGATGTCCTGTGCTTTATAAGTATTAAGGGGAAAGTATGAAAAAAATTAATGAATTTCAAGAATGGCTTGTGGCTTTCTATAAAGAGCGTGATTGGTATGATTACAATCCTTACATCCGTATGGGATTTCTCATCGAAGAATTAGGAGAGTTATCAAGTGCTATACGAACAGTAGAAATAGGACGTGATCGTCCGGATCAACCAACGAGAACTAAAGAAGAAAACTTTGATAATTTGGTTGAAGAGATGGCAGATGTATTCAGTAATCTTCTTATCCTTGCAGATAAGTATGACATCAGTGTGGAAACCATGATGCAGCATAACAAAAATAAGTTAACAGAAAGATTTAAAACAAACGATAACGAATAAAGTCAGCAAAAAAGGGCGTGAGCCCTTTTTGTCTTATTTAATAACTTTAATGTTGTCTTTATGATCAATAATAACTTCAGGATTATCAAGGAAGTACTGCATGATGGTATCTTGCATGTCTTCTTGGATTTCTTGAAGTGTTTCTGCTTGAGCAACCATCGCATAGTTACCACCACCCATTGCACGGTAGTTATTCACAGCTAAGGTAAAGAAGTCATCATCTTGAACATCTTTGCCCTCATATTGAAGTTCTACGATACGTGAACCACGCGGATTTGATACCTTGATTGTATAATCTACACCATCAATCATGTCATAGTTGTAATGTTGTGGTTTCGGTAAATCAAACTCAGGTGAGTAGATAATTTCGCCATCTTCATTTAATGCGAAGTAGTAAGCTGAGAATTCCAAGTACTCACGAAGTGCTTTACCAGATATTTTCTTCAATACAGCAGTATTAGGATACAGATAAGTTGTGACAAGATCACGCATGGTAATGTTTTGATTGAAACCAACTACGCCGTTGAATAATGCACTGGATGCAAGTTGTGATTTGGCACGGTCGATTTGAACTTGGTTGACCAGTGATACTAAGGGATGTTTTTGAAGTCTAGCTTCAAATTCATCTTCAATGAGAATTGGACCATCTTTTAGGAAACCAATATTCTCATCAAGCCAAGTCTGTGTTGTAGCTTGTAATTCATCAAAGTGACTTAAGAATTCTTGATCAGGCTCATAAGCTGCACTTTGGTGAAGTTCAGCATGAATCTCTCCATTATCAAGGTTAAGATCAACAGTAATAAACTCTTCACCTTTTAAAGTGGATTGAGTGACTACAGTACCATTGATTTTTTCTACTAATGAGCGATGTTGGTGACCTGTTAAAAGAATGTCTAATCCATCAATATCACACATGCGATACCCTTGGTTTTCACCCGTTTGACGTTCTGTATCAACACCAGTCTTAGGATCTTTCTCAAGTCCTCCATGATACATCCCAATTACATAGTCTACAGAATCTTTAAGACGTTCAACTTCAGACTTTAATGTTTCATAAGCATCTTTGAATTCAAAGTTGATGATGTGTTCTGGTTGTTCCCAGTTTGGAATGTAGTGAGTCAGTACACCAATCAGTGCAATCTTCTTACCTTCAACATCAATGATTTGAGAACTACCTACTGGTGTGCCATTGTGAATTACATTACTGGTCAGTAGTGTTGCTTCAGCATCGTTAATGTATTTTAAGAATTGTGCTTCACCATAGTTAAAGTCATGGTTTCCAAGATTAATATAATCATATTTTAGAAGGTTGAATGCCTGTGCGATTGGATTGGCTAAGTCTTGCTTAAACTTCAGTGCATAAGTTAAGAGTGGGGTTCCTTGAAAGGAATCCCCATTATCTAATAATAAAACATTCTTATGATCTTTACGGATTTCTTTAATTGCAGTAGCAATTCGTGATAGTCCAAAGTTCTCCACATTATCAAGTGAAGTATAGTTGGTTGGATATAAGTTTCCATGGATGTCAGTTGTGACGATTAATTTTAATTGTTTCATAGCAGCTCCTTATTTCAATAGCCTAATAATACCATAAATTAAGGTTTCGACCTATGTTTCTACATGACTTACTCTCGAAGTTTCTGTGAAAAAAAGAGTTTCTAAATGTTTGTGTAGTTTGTATATCAACAAATGAAATTCTTTTTCAATTCTCTTCATCTTAGGGGGTACGGATTTAAAACTAACATGATACAATAAACAGAACGAAAGGGGGAGTTGTGATGTATCATGAATAAAAACAATCTACACTTAAATAAGAATGCATTGATAAATGAGATGTGTATATCTTTAACTTTCCTCAAAATCCATCCTTCTGTTTAAGTGTATGATAATAAAATCATAGAAAAGACGTCATTGGGGAATGCTTACGTCTAAGGAGAGAAAAATACTTTTAATATGGATAAAATCAAGTTTATTTCACGGTACTCAAAAGGATACCGTAGGAATTTAGCCATTATGGTTTTATCAACTTTGGTCTATGTCATCGTAGTACTAATAAATCCAATTTTGGTAAAATTTACCATTGATAATGTCATTAATACATTACCAATGGACAGTCCTTTTGCATTGCAATTTGTCACTTTTTTAGGGGGTATGGAAAACATACGTGCTAACTTGTGGCTTGTTTCACTTGCTTTTGTATTGCTGACTTGCGTCAGTTCTTTAGCATTGTTTATTCGTGGGGAATCCACTGGCTTATTTGCTGAGAGTTTCACCATGAATCTTAGAAATGAAGTATACGATCATTTGCAAAAGTTACCGTATGCTTACCATGTCAGATCCAAGACGGGGGATTTAATTCAACGTTGTACATCTGACATCAACCAGATTTCACGTTTTCTTAGCAATCAGGTCAGAGAATTAACCTATGCGATATTTATGGTTATTGTTGCACTTACCGTCATGTTTGGTGTAAGTGTTAAAATGACGCTGATTTCAATGATTGCATTTCCAGTTATTTTTATCTCTGCGTTAAAATTCTTTAAGAATATGCAAACAACCTTTAAACAATACGATGAAGAAGAAGCAGAGCTATTCTCAGTGTTCAAAGAATCACTGGATGCAGTTCGTGTTGTTAAGGCCTTTAATCGTGAACGTTTTGAATATCAAAAATTTGATTCTTACAATAAGAAACTCAAAACTACATCAGAGAAGATGTTTAGACTTCTAGGGACTTATTGGGGAACATCAGACTTCATTTGTTTTGCACAGATCTTATTGGTTTTAATTACCAGTACTTTTGAAGTACGTGCAGGTCGCTTGAGCATTGGGGATGCAATGTTGTTTGTATCCTATGTTTCAATGATCTTATGGCCAATTCGAAATGTCGGTCGTATCTTATCCGATATGGGTAAGGTAGGTGTCGCTATTGATCGTCTTGAGGAAATCTTTGATGAACCCATGGAAGATCTTGAGACGGGTGATAAACCAAAATTATTAGGTAACATTGTCTTTGATCATGTTGGTTTCCAATATGATGATGGGATTGAGCCAGTATTAGTTGATGTCTCATTTGATATTAAAGCGGGTGAGACGGTTGCAATTATGGGACCAACAGGAAGTGGTAAGAGCTCTTTAGTCCACTTACTGACACGTCTTTATGATCCAAGTTCTGGAACCATTACTATTGATGGGCATCCTTTGAATACCATTGCACCATCTTACATTCGTGAGAAAGTAGGAATTGTCTTGCAGGAGCCTTACTTGTTCTCAAAGTCCATCTTTGAAAACATCAAGCTTGCAACACCCAACTCATCTGAAAATGAAGTGTATAATGCAGCACGTGTTGCATCCATTCATGATGTTATCAACAGTTTTGATCAAGGGTATGGCACATTAGTGGGTGAAAAAGGGGTAACCTTAAGTGGTGGTCAGAAGCAACGTGTTGCAATTGCTCGTACCATTATTAATGAACATCCCATCATCATTTTTGATGACTCCCTATCAGCATTAGACTCGGAGACGGATGCATCCATTCGTCGTGATTTAAAGACCATGGATCATGGTGCTACAACCATCATCATTACCCACCGTATTAACTCGGCAATGGCTGCTGATAAAATCATTGTTCTTAATGAGGGCCGTATTGAACAAATTGGAACTCATGAAAACTTAATATCAACACCTGGACTTTACCAACGCATTGCCAGAATTCAAAATAATGAAATGGGGGCTGATATTCATGAATCTTAATATGAATGAAGAAGAACAATTTGAAGCAGGATCTTTGGATACTAAATTGTGGCTGAAGATTATGAAACTGTTAACCCGTTCTAAAAAGCAGTTGTATTTAGCACTTGGTTTTATTACAGTAGAGGCAATCATTGGTGTTACCTTGCCTTTATTCAACCGATTTGTAATTGATAACTTCCTACAAGGGGTTGGAAGCAATCAACAAATTCTTATATTCTCAGTTATTTATTTAGCACTGATTGCTGCACAAGCGTATGTTATTTTCCGTTTTGTGTATCACTCAGGAATGGTAGAACTTGAAGTTTCTTACAATACTCGTAATGATATTATGGAAAAACTGCAAAACTTATCATTTTCTTATTATGATGTCACACCATCAGGGTGGATCATTGCACGTTTAACCAGTGATATTTCGCAACTCTCAGAAATACTATCATGGTCCTTAGTGGACCTTGTATGGGGATTTGCAATGATGATTATGCTCAGTGTAGTGATGTTAAGCATCAACTTGAAATTGGCACTAGTGGTATTAATTGTGGTACCTTTTGTTTATCTAACCTCATCATGGTTTCAAAAACGAATCTTGGTAAACTATCGTAAATCACGTGCTGTTAACTCTAAGATTACAGGTGCCTATGCAGAAGGTGTATCAGGTGCTAAGACTACTAAAACCATGGCTCTAGAAACCATGCATTATGGAGAGTTTCAAGTCTTAACTTCAGAAATGAAGTCTAAGACCATGAAGGCGATCATGTTAAACTCTATGTATGTACCACTTGTCAGCCTGTTATCTGCATTTGGTAGTTCCGGTGTTATTTGGTTGGGTGGTAATATGGTGATGAACCAAGTCATTGCTATTGGTACCTTGTTTATGTTTACCCAATATGCAAACTCATTCTTTGAACCGCTGCGTAATATTTCAGGAATACTAGCGCAGTTACAAATGGCTCAAGCTTCAGCAGAACGTGTATTATCACTGCTTGAAACTGAACCTACTCTGACGGATTCTGATGCCGTTATTGAAAAGTATGGAACAATACTTGAACCTAAAATTGAAAATTACGAACCAATTGAGGGTAACATTGAATTTAGAAATGTAGACTTTCATTACCTGGAATCAGAACCCATTCTTAAAAACTTCAACCTTACTGTAAAACCAAAACAGCGTATTGCATTGGTTGGAGAAACAGGAAGTGGTAAGAGTACCTTAGTCAATTTAATTTGTCGTTTCTATGAACCAATTAATGGGGAGATTCTGATTGATGGTGTTGATTATCGTCAACGATCCATCGGGTGGTTACACCATAATTTAGGCTATGTACTACAATCTCCTCACCTGTTCTCAGGAAGTGTCATTGAGAATATCCGTTATGGTCGTCTTGATGCTACAGATGAAGAAGTGATTGAAGCTGCAAAACTTGTTGATGCTCATGATTTCATCATGAGTCTTGATAAGGGGTATCAAAGTGATGTTGGTGAGGGTGGTGGACGCTTGTCTACCGGCCAAAAACAACTGATCTCATTTGCCCGTGCTATGATTGCAAACCCAGCTATCTTTATACTGGATGAAGCAACATCTTCCATTGATACGGAAGCTGAAGCTGTGATTCAACACGCAATTGATAAAGTCTTAAAAGAAAAAACAAGCTTTATCATTGCACACCGTTTATCCACCATTGTATCTTGCGATCGTATTCTAGTGATTAAACGGGGTGAAGTGGTTGAAGAGGGAACCCATCAAGAATTACTTGATATGAAAGGGTACTACCATACACTGTATACCAACCAGTTTAAAGAACAGATGGAAATGGAAAGCCTTAAAGTTTTATAATGTATAAAAATGAAGCATGAACCTTAATCCGTTCATGCTTTTATCATGCTTTAATGATGTTTTAATTCATTAATTTTCAGATTGTAAAAAATGGGTATTCCTAAATAAAATAATCATGTTACAATTTATGTCTTGAAAGGGGAGTCTATGAATAAAAGTGATAAAGTATTTATTGGAATTGTAGTGCTGTGTTCCATCGCACTTTTCTTCTCTGTGGGATTTTTAGCGGATGCCATCAATGCTGATGAAGCGTATGCTATTGTGACTTATCGAGATAAAGAAGCCCTTCGTATTAGCATGAATGAACCGGGACTTTATCCTTTTAAAGGGGATGAGGGACCCATGCTGATTGAAGTTGCGGATGGTGCCATTCGAGTTAAAGAAGAAGTCTCTCCTTTAAACTATTGTTCTTTACAAGGGTGGGTTTCTAAAACCAACACACCCATTGTCTGCCTTCCTAATTCAGTTATGATCATTGTTCATAATAATGATGTTGCTGAGGGAGATATAACGATACGATGAAATTTAGAAACGAAACACACCGTTTAACGGTCTTAACCATGTTGGTAGGAATGGCTTTAATTGTCAATATGATTGAGCCTACCTTTCCCATTGTGATACCCGGTGTTAAATTTGGACTTGCAAATATCTTGGGACTTTTTGCATTTTACATTTTTGGAGCAAAAGAATTACTGATTGTTAACTTGATGCGAGTGATTATTGCATCCATCATGCGTGGAACCCTTTTTGGAACCGGGTTCTACCTGGCTTTTACAGGGAGTCTCTTTGCTTCCGTTGCCATCATTGTCTTTTCAAAGTTGACAAAGATGTCCGAGATTGGTTTATCCACAGTATCTGCAACTTTTCATAATATAGGGCAGATCTTGGTGATTGCCTTGATTACGCAGACGGGACTGATCGTGACTTATTTACCCATCATGCTATTCATGGGGGTACCAACGGGTATTGTGACTGGCTACTTAGTACAAAATGTCAACCAAAGATTCTTACGAATCACATAATTTCAAAGAATACTCATTTTGAGTATTCTTTTACAATCCACTTGTGATAAAATGTCTCGTATCAACAATCGGACAAGAATTATTGCTAAGAAATTAACTGTTTTTAGTAGGATGAGTGTTAAAACCAGTAAATCAAATCGTATTGAATGTCAGTTTTAAAGTCTTGTGATATGATGTCTTAGAATTGAAATAAGGAGACTACAAATGAGTAAAGAAATTAAATTAGAAGAAGCATACGGTGATGTAAATTTAGAGATGCTTGCTGATTTTGCCCTTACAAATGGGATCTCAGGTCATGAGCGTGAAGTTGCTCAGACATTTGAGAAATGGGTAAAGGATTCAAGTGATGAAATTACATACGATAATTTGGGGTCAATCGTAGCTCTTAAAAAGGGTAAAGAAAATGGACCTAAGGTCATGTTAGCAGGACACATTGATGAGATTGGTTTTTTAATTAAATCCATCGATGATAATGGGTTCTTAAGATTGCATCCAGTAGGCGGATGGTGGGGCCATGTATTACCATCAAAACCAGTTACTATTGCAACACGCTGTGGAAAATCATATGTTGGTGTGATTGGTTCTCAAGCACCTCATGGAATGCCAGCAGCAAAACGTACTAAAGTTATGGAAATTGCAGAACTTTATGTTGACCTTGGTGTTAAGAGTAAAGATGAAGTATCATTACTGGGCATTCAAGTTGGAGATTCAGTAACACCTAAGGCAGACTTCCATGTCTTAGCAAATCCAAACTACTTAATGTCAAAAGCATGGGATGACCGTATTGGTGCTGCAATTGCAGTTGATGTATTACGTCATCTTAAAGATGTTGAAACAGAAGCAAACATTTACTCAGTGGGTACAGTACAAGAAGAAGTAGGATTACGTGGGGCTAAAACATCAGCTCAAATGATCAATCCTGATGTTGCAATTGCACTTGATGTTACCATTGCAACCGATACACCAGGGGATGATTCTCGTATTAAATTGGGTGTTGGTGTGACTTTAGAAGTCATGGATGCATCATACATTGGTCATAAAGGACTACTATACCACTTACAAGACTTAGCAAAAGAGTTAGACATCGAAACTCAATTTGAAATGCTTGCAGCAGGTGGTACAGACTCAGGTGAGATTAATAAAGTACACGATGGTGTTGTTACACTAACCATTTCAATACCAGCACGTTACATTCACTCACATTTAGGAATTGTGCACCGTAAAGACTATGCTGATACAGTAACGCTTTTAACAGAATTCTGTAAACGCATGGACAATGAAACACTTGAAGCATTAGTAAATTACAAAAGATTATAATATAAGGAGCTTTTAACTATGAACAACATTAAAATTACAATGGAAAACGGCAAGGAAATGATCGTTGAATTATATCCTGAAGTAGCACCGATTTCTGCAGAAAACTTCAGTAAATTAGTATCTGAAGGATTCTACAACGGATTAACATTCCACCGAGTGATTCCAGGCTTTATGATCCAAGGGGGTTGCCCTGATGGAACTGGAATGGGTGGTCCAGGATACGGTATTAAAGGGGAGTTTGCATCAAATGGTGTCGACAATCCTTTAAAACACACTAAAGGTGTATTATCAATGGCACGTTCAATGATGCCAGATTCAGCAGGAAGTCAATTCTTCCTAATGCACCAAGACTCACCTCACTTAGATGGTGACTATGCAGCATTTGGTAAAGTAATCGAAGGTCTTGATGTAGTTGATGAAATTGCACAAGTTAAAACAGATCGTAACGATAAACCAATGACACCACAAGTTATTAAAACTATGGAAATTATGTAATACAAACTAAAAAACAGGTTCTGTCTTCATTGACAGAACCTGTTTTTAGTTTGTTCTAGTTTAAGGAAGTGGTGTTATGACAATATCATCAAATTCTTTAGGTGCACTGTTAAGTACTAATACTTCATCTTCAGTTACACAGACTAAGTCTTCAATACGAATGCCACCAAAGCCTTCGATATAGATACCTGGTTCAATGGAGAAGCACATTCCTGCTTCAATGATCGTATTGTTTTTTGAACTGACATCCAGTGGTTCGTGAGTCTCACGTCCAATACCATGACCCGTGCGGTGAGTAAACTGAGGTCCATAACCATGGGCCTCAATCACATCACGTGCTGCCTTATCAACAGTTGATAAAGGCACACCAATTTTAACAGCGTTAATAGCAGCTTTATTAGCTTCTAATACGATATTGTAAATTTTCTTTAAATCATGATTTGGATCAGTAAAGTAGACGCGTGTCATATCGGAGGCATAACCATCCAGCATACCACCCATATCAATCAATACAGTATCGCCCATTTGCAAGGTGCGATCACCCGCTTGACCATGAGGATCAGCTCCATTTTCTGTAAATACAGTAATGGGATTAAAGCTGACACCAGTTTGTGGTGCTGCAGACTGTAATTCAATCGCTATGGCTTCAAGTTCAGTTTCTTTCATACCTACTTTAATATGTTTGCTTAGTTCAATCATAATGGCATCATTACGAAGGGATGCTGCCTGCATCTTTTTAATTTCACTGGCATCTTTAATAGCACGTATGTAGTTAAGATCACTACTGACATCACTTAGCTCAATACCTTTATGAATTAAAGGCAGTACAAAACGTAATTTGGTATTACCATCAACGCCCAGTGTATTGCCATCAATATGATCTAGAATGATCTGAGTGATATCATCACCATCATTGTAGTCAATGATTTCAATACCTTCTGTAGGCATGAACAAACGGTTTAAGATAAGTTTAGGGGCTTTATCCTTATAGACTAAAAGACCTATAAAACGTTCATCCACCTCATATAAGGTACCGATGTAGTATTCAATGTGTTTGCAGTCTGTAATTAGTATTTGTGGACTGCTCATTTGTAGTTGTAATTTTTCTATGTTTTTCATCACGATGCTCCTTTTAAATATTATACACGATTTTATGGTAAACTATAGATATAGGGGAGGAAGTTATGAGCAAAGAGAAAAAAACACAAATCATCATGGTTAATAAATCTTTAAGTGATGATACCATTCAAATTGTCATGCCGCCATTTCGTCCCATCAGTATGTACGAAATTGAAGATCATTACGATTCTGTTGTTTCTGAAATTGAATCCAATATCAGTGATAAAGAATTAAAAGATCATTTGGTAGGCTTTGTCAGTGCTTTTAAAGAAAGCATCGATAATAAAGATGTATTGCCCATTGCAGAGTATTTCATGCAATATGGTGCCAATCATTCAGAACCCACCGACATGATAAAAATGTTTGAATTATTGGGTGAGTTCATTGAACAGGCATCGGATGTCAATCGCTTAATGCACTAGAATAAAATTGAAGCAGCAGATTTTAAATCTTGCTGTTTTTATTTTATTTTATGAGAATCAACAATATAAAGTTTTAGCATTTTACAGCTTGTGTGATTTAATAATTATGGGATTAAAAAACGTCAACACAGTGTTGACGTCATGATACTATTCTATATTTTCTAAATCGTCCATTTGAATGGAGAGTGCTTCAACTGATATATTCAATTCCAGTAGCAGATAGACAAGTGACCCTACTAAAGGCAGTAAGCCTATACCAAAGGAATAGAAAGCTAATACATAGGATTGATTAATGTACAGTAACATTGATAATGCAGAGAAGATAAAAGCTAAAGCTCCTAGTACCTGCATGGATTTAATGTATTTCATGCGTTTACGCAAGTTACTGATTTGCTCAAGGTGATACTTTTGCTTACTGTTTCGATATTCTTTATCAAGATCTCGAATCAGCTGTGCCAAAACTACAAAGCGATTGGTATACGCTAGCATTAATAATGAGATTGCAGGAAATATCAGTGCTGGAGTGGATAGATTAAAAGCCTCGTAAACACTTGTAAAAAAGTCATTGCTCATAAATTGCCTCCCTAGGTTATAATGATTGTATTATACCATGCTAACGAGTAAAGTATAACTATAGAAAGAGGTAACGAATCTATGAAATATATTATTAATAAAAATCGAAATCCCTATTTTAATTTAGCACTTGATGAATACGCTATGAAGCACATCGATGAGAAAGAGGATTTCTTTTTTTTATGGCAAAATGATCCTGCAGTCATTATTGGGAAAAACCAAAATACAGCTGAAGAGATTAATGAGCAGTTTTTAAAGGACAACAACATTAAGGTTGCACGCCGTGTATCAGGGGGTGGTGCAGTCTATCATGATGAAGGAAACTTAAACTTTACCTTTATCATTTCAGTGGATGATCCGGGTAAAGTGAATTATAAGAAATATGTTCAACCGATTGTGGATGCTTTAGCCAGTATGGGTATTAAGGCAGAATTATCGGGTCGTAATGATATTTTAGTAGATGGTTTAAAGATCTCTGGTAATGCACAACGCCTTGCCAATGGTAAGTTGATGCACCATGGAACCATCATGTTTGATTTGAATGTGGAGAACATGGTGCGATCACTCAACGTAGCTCCAGATAAGATTATCTCTAAGGGGATGAAATCGGTAAGAAGTCGTGTTACTAACATTAAAGATCGTCTCCCTGAAGGTACTGGCCTTCAAGACTTCTGGGATCAACTTCAATATTATCTTTCCAATGAAGGACAAGATGCTGAAATTGTCTTGAGTGATGAAGACATTCAAAAGATTGAATATGAAGCCATCAACCGTTTTGGTACTTGGGATTGGATCTATGGTACAAACCCTGTCTTTGACCTAAAAAGTGAGAAACGTTTTGACTGGGGAAACCTTGAAGTCTTAATGAATGTTGAAGCTGGTAAGATTGAATCGGTACGTTTCCAAGGGGACTATTTAGGCCTTTCAGATGTTGCTGATATTGAGCAAAGGCTCTTGGGAGTACGATTTAACGTCGATGATGTAAGTCTAGTACTGCGTGAATTTAATCTCAAAGAATATTTCGGAAGTGATGCTTTAGAGGACATAATCGAACTTATGTTCAACTAATTGTGAGATAGACTTTTTAATTCACAATAATTTGGCATAATCATTGAATGTAAGTGTTTTACATGGTACATTTAAGGTGTATTATTGGGCAAAAAAATGCTCAATAGAGGAATAGGAAGGAACAGGTATTTTTGTATGACAACAAAAAAGAAAAAGAGTACCGCTTTAGATTTTGCAAAACAAATTAAAGATGTTGAGAAAATCTTTAAGCCAATCCAAATTTTGGATGAGACAGGTAAAGTCGTTAATGCTGACTTAATGCCAGATTTAACAGACGAGGAACTTGTTGAGTTATTTGAAAGAATGTTATGGTCACGTGCATTGAACGATCGTTCAATCACACTTGCTCGTCAAGGACGTTTAGGATTCTTCGGACCAACAGCAGGACAGGAGGCTTCACAATTAGCAAGCCACTTTGCCTTTGAAAAAGAGGATATTTTATTCCCAGGATACCGTGATATTCCACAATTAGTGCAACACGGATTACCTTTACATAAAGCATTCCTATGGAGTCGTGGACATGTTGAAGGAAACAAATACCCAGAAGATTTAAATGCTTACCCACCACAAATTATTATTGGTGCACAAATTATCCAAGCTGCGGGAGCTGCAGTAGGACTTAAAAAACGTGGTAAGAAACAAGTTGCTGTAACTTATACAGGAGATGGAGGTTCTTCACAAGGGGACTTCTATGAAGGAATTAACTACGCTGGGGCATTTAAAGCACCTGCAGTATTCTATATCCAAAATAACGGTTATGCGATTTCTACACCGCGTGAGAAACAAACAGCTGCAATTACACTAGGACAAAAGGCTGTTGCTGCTGGTATTCCAGGAATCATCGTTGATGGTATGGACCCATTAGCAGTATACGCTGTTTCGAAAGCTGCTCGTGATTGGGCAATTGAAGGAAATGGACCAGTTCTTATTGAAACATTAACTTCACGTTTTGGACCTCACTCAATGTCAGGTGATGACCCTAAACGTTACCGTACACAAGCATCATTTGATGAGTGGGATAAAAAAGATCCGCTAATCCGTATGCGTAATTTCTTAACTGAAAAAGGTCTATGGACAGAAGAAAAAGAAGTTGCTTTAATCGAGCAATATGATGAAGATATTAAAGAAGCAGTAAAACTTGCTGACTCACAACCAAAACAATTAGTTTCAGACTTCCTGAAATCAATGTTTGAAGAGCCAACAAATGTTATTGCAGAGCAAATCGCTCAATTTGAAGCTAAGGAGGGAAAATAATCTATGGCACAATTAACAATGATCCAAGCGATCACTCAAGCGCTTGATATGGCCCTAGAACGTGATGAAAACACGTTAATCTTTGGTGAAGACGTTGGTGTCAACGGAGGAGTTTTCCGTGCTACTGAAGGCTTACAAGAAAAATACGGTGAAGATCGAGTATTCGATACACCACTTGCTGAATCCGGTATTGGTGGTTTAGCAATCGGACTTGCATTAGAAAAATTCCGTCCAATTCCAGAAATTCAATTCTTCGGATTTATTTTTGAAGTAATGGACTCTGTAGTTGCACAAATGGCACGTACACGTTACCGTCTAGGAAACACACGTCAAATGCCAATTACAATTCGTTCACCATTTGGTGGTGGTGTTCATACACCAGAATTACACTCAGATAACTTAGAGGGGCTTGTTGCTCAATCTCCAGGTTTAAAAGTTGTTATTCCATCAAACCCTTATGATGCAAAAGGATTACTATTAGCTTCAATCGAAGATAATGATCCAGTTGTTTTCTTAGAGCACATGAAACTTTACCGTTCATTCCGTGAAGAAGTGCCAGAAGAAGCATACGAAGTTCCTTTAGACAAAGCAGCAGTAACTCGTGAAGGTTCTGATGTTTCCATCATCACTTATGGTGCGATGGTTCGTGAAGCAATCAAAGCTGCTGACAACTTAGCGAAAGAAAACATCAACGCTGAAATCATCGACTTGCGTACAGTTGCTCCTCTTGATGTTGAAACGATCATCAAATCAGTTGAAAAAACTGGTCGTGTGGTTGTCGTTCAAGAAGCACAAAAACAAGCAGGTGTTGGCGCTCAAGTCGTTTCTGAAATTTCTGAACGTGCGGTTCTATCACTAGAAGCTCCAATCGGACGCGTGTCTGCACCAGATACGATCTTCCCATTCGGTCAAGCTGAAAACATTTGGTTGCCAAATGCAAAAGACATCGAAGACAAAGTGAAAGAAATCGTGAACTTTTAATAGTTGAAGAAGGGAAGAATAGAAAATGGCATTTCAATTTAAATTACCGGATATCGGTGAAGGAATTGCAGAAGGCGAAATCGTAAAATGGTTCGTCAAAGCAGGGGATACCATCAATGAAGATGATACCTTACTAGAAGTTCAAAATGATAAATCAGTGGAAGAAATTCCATCTCCAGTAACAGGAACAGTGAAAAACATCGTTGTCCCTGAAGGTACAGTCGCAAACGTTGGGGATGTCCTTGTTGAGATCGATGCACCAGGACATGAAGACAACGAAGGCGATGAAGGTGTAGCAGCAGAGTCTCAAACACCAGCAAAACCAGCGGCAGAACCTACAACGGAAACGGCTGAAGCATCAGCTGGTTCTTCTGAAGGCGCAGGCGTTTTCCAATTCAAATTACCAGATATCGGTGAAGGAATTGCAGAAGGTGAAATCGTAAAATGGTTCGTTAAAGCAGGAGATACCATCAATGAAGATGATACGTTGCTTGAAGTTCAAAACGACAAATCAGTGGAAGAAATTCCATCTCCAGTAACAGGAACAGTGAAAAACATCGTTGTTGCTGAAGGAACAGTCGCAAATGTTGGGGATGTTTTAGTTGAAATCGACGCACCTGGTCACAACAGTGCGCCTGCTTCATCAAGCACATCTGCAGAAGCACCAAAAGAAAAAGTGGAAACTTCTGGTTCAGCAAGTGTTGTTGAAGCAGCAGATCCTAACAAACGCGTCTTGGCTATGCCTTCTGTACGTCAATTTGCTCGTGAAAAAGATGTTGATATTTCTCAAGTATCAGCAACAGGTAAAGGCGGCCGTGTAACAAAAGAAGACATCGAAAACTTCCTATCAGGTGGCGGACAAGCTGCAAAAGCTGAAACTCAAGCTCCTGCGAAAGAAGAAACAAAAGCTGCAGCAACTGAAAGCAAACCAGCAGCTCCAGCAAAAGCCTTCAAATCAAACTTAGGTGATTTAGAAGAACGTGTGGCCTTAACACCTACACGTAAAGCAATCGCTAAAGCGATGGTAAACAGCAAACAAACAGCACCTCATGTAACCTTGCATGATGAAGTTGAAGTAACAAACCTATGGGATAACCGTAAGAAATTCAAAGAAGTTGCTGCTGCAAACGGCACAAAACTTACTTTCTTACCATATGTTGTGAAAGCATTGACTGCAACAGTGAAAAAATTCCCTATCTTGAATGCGTCGATCGATGATGCAAAACAAGAGATCGTATACAAAAACTATTACAACATCGGTATCGCAACAGATACTGACCATGGTTTGTATGTACCAAACGTAAAAGATGCAGATCGTAAAGGCATGTTTGCTATCGCTGATGAAATCAACGAAAAAGCAAAACTTGCTCATGACGGCAAATTAGCTGCAGATGATATGCGTAACGGTACCATCACGATCAGTAACATCGGTTCAGTTGGTGGCGGCTGGTTCACACCAGTAATCAACTACCCTGAAGTAGCTATTTTGGGTGTAGGTACGATCGCGCAACAACCAATCGTAAACGCTGAAGGCGAAATCGTTGTCGGACGTGTGATGAAACTTTCATTAAGCTTCGACCACCGTATCGTTGATGGCGCAACAGCGCAACAAGCAATGAATAATATCAAACGTCTATTAGCTGATCCAGAGCTATTAATGATGGAAGGATGATTAACAAATGGTAGTTGGAGATTTTGCTGTTGAATTAGATACAGTTGTAATCGGTGCGGGACCTGGCGGCTATGTAGCTGCCATCCGCGCTGCTGAAATGGGACAAAAAGTAGCAATCATTGAAAGAGAATACATCGGCGGCGTTTGTTTAAACGTTGGTTGTATCCCTTCAAAAGCCTTGATCGCTGCAGGTCATCATTACCAAGAATCTTTGGATTCAACAATGTTTGGTGTAACAAGTGAAAATGTTTCCCTTGATTTTACCAAAACACAAGAATGGAAAGACAACAAAGTCGTTAAAACGTTAACTTCTGGTGTTGGTTTCCTATTGAAAAAACATAAAGTTGAAACAATTGAAGGAGAAGCTTTCTTCGTTGATGATCACACATTGCGTGTCATCCACCCAGATTCAGCACAAACTTACTCTTTCAATAATGCAATCATCGCAACAGGTTCTCGTCCAATTGAAATCCCTGGTTTCAAATTCGGCGGACGTGTCCTTGATTCAACTGGCGGATTGGCATTAAAAGAAGTTCCTAAAAAATTCGTTGTTATCGGTGGCGGTGTCATCGGTTCTGAACTAGGTGCAGCGTATGCAAACCTAGGTGCAGAAGTAACGATCCTTGAAGGTTCTCCTCAAATCTTGCCAACCTATGAAAAAGACATGGTCAAATTGGTTGAAGAAGACTTTGCGAAAAAAGGTGTAACAGTCGTTACCAACGCAATGGCGAAAGAAGCAATTGACAATGGCGATAGCGTAACTGTGAAATATGCCGTAGATGGTAAAGAAGAATCAGTTACTGCTGATTACGTGATGGTTACTGTTGGCCGTCGTCCAAATACTGATGACATGGGCTTGGAACAAGCAGGTGTTGAAGTAGGCGAACGCGGATTGATCACGGTTGACAAACAAGGCCGTACCAACGTATCAAACATCTACGCAATTGGTGATATCGTTCCTGGTGCTGCATTAGCACATAAAGCCAGCTACGAAGCAAAAATCGCTGCTGAAGCAATCTCTGGCAAAAAAGTTGCTGTTGATTACAAAGCGATGCCTGCAGTTGCCTTTACTGACCCAGAATTGGCTTCTGTCGGAATGACCATCAAAGATGCCAAGGATGCTGGAATTGAAGCAAAAGCATTCAAATTCCCATTCTCAGGTAACGGTCGTGCGTTATCTCTAGGAAAAACCGAAGGATTCATTCGCTTAGTAACAACGGTTGAAGACAATGTGATCATCGGTGCGCAAATTGCTGGTTTAGGAGCAAGCGATATGGTTTCAGAACTTGCTCTTGCTATTGAATCTGGCATGAACGCAGAAGATAT
>DEPV01000121.1 GCA_002358955.1 Erysipelothrix sp. UBA3383
GGGGAAGCAATTCGTAAGATTACTACAAACCCTAATTTCACATCCGGAGATGATACCATTTTAACAGCAGGAATGGGATCAACAATTGCAGCTGGAGTTTCTGGAACATGGAACGCTGGTGTTATCGAAGAAGCACTTGGTGAAAACTACCGTGCAACAAAATTACCAGAATTCTCATTAGATGGAACACCAACACAATTAGCAAGCTTTGGTGGATATAAATTAATGGGTGTTAAAACATCAACAAAACATCCAGTTCAAGCAATGGACTTAGCAGACTTCCTAACAAATGAAGAAGCACAAATTGCACGCTTTGAAGCTCGTGGTTATGGACCTTCAAACATTAAAGCAGGACAAGATCCAAAAGTACTTGAAAACAAAGCTCTTGCAGCATTAGGAATGCAATCAGAATTCGCAGTAAGTCAAAAATATGTAGGAAATAACTATTGGGGACCAGCAGAAGCATTTGGAGTTGCTATGGTTAACAAAGATATGACAGACATGAAAACATTGCTAGATCAAATGGTCGATCAGATTCAAGCAGAAATTACTGAATAGTATAACGGTAAATTAAAGGGACCTTAGAGTCCCTTTAATTTCCACAAAAAGGAGATATCATGGAAAAAATTAGTAGTACCGAAAAAAAATCTGTATTTAGTCATTTTACAGAAGCTGATTGGATCACAAAACTATCATTCTTCGTAATGGGATCAGGTTCCTTTTTAAGAAAACAGTATGTTAAAGGATTTGCTTACCTATCAGCACAAATCCTCTATTTCCTTTA
Organism: Erysipelothrix sp. UBA3383; assembly: GCA_002358955.1. Classification (GTDB taxonomy): domain Bacteria; phylum Bacillota_I; class Bacilli_A; order Erysipelotrichales; family Erysipelotrichaceae; genus Erysipelothrix. Next base: position 785 of record DEPV01000121.1, read on the forward strand.
TTTTATAAACATAGGCTATGCTCAAATTCTAGGATTACTGACACTAGGGACTCATGTTCAAGGGAAAGTATTTGATGAGGTTCAGGGAATTTATGTTTACTCACAAGGTGATAACTCGATGTTATTCCTCTTGTTTGGTGTCATGGGAGTCATGATGCTTATAGGATTTATCTTACTGTATGTGATGTCGGTAAAGACATCTCTTAAAAATCAAGCTTTAATACGCGAAGGAAAAGCAGTTCCAACTGTAAAGGATGAAATAAAATCCCTCTTGAATGAGAGATTTCACGTTACAATTCTTACAATTCCAACTATATTAACATTCGTATTTACGATTGTACCATTAATCTTTATGATCCCTATCGCATTTACCAACTTCGATAAGAATCACCAGCCACCCGGTGCGCTCTTTACCTGGGTTGGATTGAAGAACTTTAAAGATATTTTATTCTTAAATAAAACAATCTCTAATACATTCTTCAAACTCTTAGGATGGACCTTTACTTGGGCGATTGCTGCTACATTCTTAAACTATGTATTTGAAATGTTCCTGGCAATGCTGATTAATAAAAAAGGTGTTAAACTTAAGAAAATGTGGCGTACAATCTTTATTATATCGATTGCAGTACCACAATTTGTGTCACTTCTATTAATGTCTAAATTATTACATGATTTAGGACCGGTTAACGTTTTATTACAGAATATGGGACTGATCAGTGAACCCATTAAATTCTTATCACAAGGTAACTTGGCTAAAATTACTGTAATTGTTGTAAACTTATGGATTGGGGTTCCTTATTCCATGTTGATTACATCAGGAATATTAATGAATATTCCAAAAGACATGTATGAAAGTGCGAAATTGGATGGTGCAAGTGCATGGGTTCAATTCATTAAGATTACCCTGCCCTATATGTTAGCAGTCACAACACCATACCTCATCACGCAATTCATCGGAAATATTAATAACTTTAACGTTATCTTCCTATTAACAGGAGGAGGGCCATTATCTCTAAATTACTTCAAAGCAGGAGAAACCGATCTACTGGTAACATGGCTCTATAAATTAACATTAAACGAAAACAACTATTCACTGGCTTCAACCATTGGGATTTTAATCTTTATCATCTCAGCAGTATTGAGTCTTGTTGTATTTAGAAGAGTTACCGCAGGGGACAAGGAGGGAGAGTTCCAATGATTAAAGGCATTCGCGCAAAAGCAAAAGTTAGTACGGGCTTAGCTCATGTAGTACTAACAATACTATCTGTCATTTGGGTCTTACCAATTATATGGCTTGTGATGCAGTCATTTAGAGGTGAAGGTACTGCATTTACAAGTTATCTGATTCCTAAAACATGGACCTTTGATAACTACATTAAATTGTTTACTGAGACTGATCTCTTTAACTTCCCAAGATGGTTTGCAAATACATTGTTTGTAGCAGTCATTACTTGTATTATTTCAACCATTACAGTACTTGCTACATCCTATGCATTCTCAAGATTACGCTTTAAAATGCGTAAACCGATGATGAACGTGATTCTCATCTTAGGGATGTTCCCAGGATTTTTAGGAATGTTAGCGATCTATCACTTCCTAAAAATTGTTGGATTGAGTCAATCTCTATGGGCTTTAATTCTTGTTTATTCTGGTGGGGCTTCCATGGGATACTACATCTCAAAAGGGTTCTTTGATACGATACCTAAATCAATTGATGAATCAGCAATCATTGATGGTGCAACACGTAATGATATCTTCTGGAAAATTACATTACCACTCTCAAAACCCATTGTTATCTATACTGTATTAATGGCATTTATTGGACCGTGGGTAGACTTTGTATTGGTGTCCTTCATCATGCGTGATTCATACAACTCATATACCGTAGCATTAGGGTTATTTGAGATGTTAAAACGTGAGAACATCAACATCTACTTTACACAATTCTGTGCAGGGGCAGTAGTGATTGCAATTCCAATCACATTACTCTTTATCTACATGCAGAAATACTATGTAGAAGGGGTTACTGGAGGTTCTGTTAAAGGATAATGAGAAAATTAATCGTCTTATTACTGGTATTGCTGACTGCTTGCAGCAGCACTACTCAGCCCTATGAAAAACCTGAAATCAACTCTGTATATTATGAGATTTATGTTGGATCATTCTATGATTCCAATGGCGATGGTAAGGGGGATTTAATGGGTGTGGTTGAAAAGTTAGACTACATTCAAAAGGAACTGGGAGCAACTGGTATCTGGTTGATGCCAATCAGCCCTTCTCCGTCTTATCATAAATATGATGTAATGGATTATACGGCCATTGATCCACAATATGGAACAATGGAAGACTTTGATACTTTAGTTCAAGAGATGAAAGATCGTGATATGGATTTAATCTTAGATTTAGTCTTAAATCACAGTTCTCGTGAACATCCTTGGTTTTTAGAAGCTGTAGAAGGTATGAAATCAGGACAATGTACTGATAAGTGTGATTACTATACATTCTCAGAAACACCCAAAGCACATTACAACATGCTGACTCAAAACCTCTATTATGAATCTGAGTTCTCAGATACCATGCCAGATTTAAACCTTGATAATCCATCAGTTAGAAAAGAAATTGAAGCAATCAGTAAATTCTGGCTTGATAAAGGGATTAAAGGCTTTCGACTTGATGCAACAACTCATTACTACAGTGATGATGTACCGCGTAATACGGAGTTTCTAAAATGGTTTAATGACTATGTTCTATCCATTAAAGAAGATGCTTATATTGTCGGAGAAGCATGGAAACCACAATCTGTAATTCAATCCATGTACCCATCAGGCATCAGCTTCTTCAACTTCCCACTATCACAAAATAATGGAAATATTGTGAAGATGATCAATGCTAAAAATGGACAGTTCTTAAGTCAGTATGTACAACAGTATCAAGAGACCATACAGTCTCACAATCCTGATGCCATTGACTCCATATTCCTATCAAATCATGATAATGGACGCAGTGCAGGATATCTGACAACACTTGAGAAACAAAAGTTAGCAGCATCTACTTACTTATTACTACCGGGTAATGTCTTCATCTATTATGGTGAGGAAATTGGACAACTGGGAAGTGGTAAAGATGAAAACAAACGTTTACCGATGTTGTGGGGTGATGATCAAGGGAAGACCTTAGCACCAAGTGGTGCAGATTATAAGGGCGAGCTTGATATGAATGTAAAAGATCAACTGAAAGATAAGAATTCACTGCTTCAACATTATAAAGAAGTTGTCAGAATTCGTAATAAGTATCCAGAGATTAGTCGTGGTAATGCAAAATCACTGGACTTAAATGATAAAAGTTTGTTTGCAATGGACTTGAATGGTATTATTGTAGTACATAACTTTTCAGATGAAACCAAATCATTCGAAGGGGATTACACAATCTTAGAACAATCACTGGGTGGCTCGCAAAAGGGCAATACCATAAGCTTAAAAGCTTATGAAACAGTGATTCTAGAATAAAGGAGCAAGTATATGGCAAGTATCAAAGATGTTGCAAAATTAGCAGGTGTAGGTGTTTCTACAGTCTCTAAAGTAATGAATAATTATGACAATATATCAGAAGCAACACGCCTTAAGGTAATGTCAGCTGTTGAAACATTAGACTATGTTCCAAATACTGTAGCATCTGCACTTTCCAGTAAAAGTTCCAGACGTGTTGCTCTGGTGGTGTTTATTAACAACCAACGTCAAGCGATTGATGAGATCAACATGCAATACCTCTTTGGTGCAATATCTCGTGCTAAAGAGACTAAACTTGAAGTATTAACCGTATTTTCTACGGATTTAGAGGGTATGAATGTAGGAGAAATCAAACGTCATTTTCAATCCTTACGAGTACAGGCAATAGTACTCTATGGTTTATCAAAAGACAATCTTGAATTTCATCAACTGATTGAAGAGGAAGTATTTCCGACAGTTGTAGTTGATGCACCCCTTGAAACACCTATGGTATCTTATGTCACGGTTGATCATACTCAAGCGCAATACGATATGATGGAGCATATGATCAAACGTTATAATGCTAAAAAAGTATTGTATCTGGCAGGACGTCGTGATGGGTATGTAACCGACTTAAGATTGCAGGGGGCAGTGGATGCATGTCAGGATTTAGGTGTTGAATTGAATGCACAATATTCAAATTTCTCTGAAAAAACAGCTATCGAAATGACTAAAAAATATGCACAGGAGGCACATGTTATTGTGTGTGCCAGTGACCTAATGGCAATTGGGGCAGTATCAGCACTGAAAGCAATGGATATCTTTAGACCCGTATGTGGATATGACGGTATTACACTTTTAGGCTATATTGATTATCAGATTGAAACGGTAAAACAAGATTTTTTCCAGATATCAGAATTGGCAATTGATGCCATGATTAAACTATTGGATGGACATCCAGGCGAGGGTACAATCGTGCCTCATAAAATTATTACGATTCACTATGAAGATGTTATTATGTAACATCTTCTAATTTTTAAACGTTAAGTAAAACGTTTTCGTAGGAGGAAAACAATGATTTTAAACATTGATATTAAAAATGCAAGTACTGAAGAATTGTACCTTGCAGTTAATCATTACGTACATGAAAAATTAGATGAAGTTCCTGAAGTCTCAGGTGATCGTACAGTTTACTATATGTCAGCAGAGTTTCTAATTGGAAAATTACTATCGAATAACTTAATGAACTTAGGACTTTATGATGAACTTGATAAAGAGTTAAAAAAACACGGACGCAGTGTCAGTGAGTTAGAAGACTTTGAACCTGAACCAGCACTTGGTAATGGGGGATTGGGACGCTTAGCTGCATGTTTCATGGATTCTATTGCTAGTCTTGGCATTAATGGACAAGGTTTAGGATTGGTCTACCATTACGGTTTATTCAAACAAGTATTTACCAATCATCATCAAATTGAAACTAAGGATGTATGGCTTGATAAACCAGCATGGTTAAAGAAAACAGACTTCACACATACACTGAAATTAGGGGATGTAGAAGTCACATCACGTCTTTATGATATGGATGTTGTTGGATACAACGGTGAAAAGAGCATCTTGCGACTGTTTGATTTAGAGTCGATTGATGAATCCATCGTTGAAGAGGGTATTACATTCAACCAATTGAGTACGGATAAAAACTTAACATTGTTCTTATATCCTGATGACTCAACAGAAGAGGGACTGCGTTTACGCTTTGCTCAACAATACTTTATGGTAAGCAGTGGTTTAGCGTGGATCTTACACCAAAACCGCCATCACCTTAAAGAACTTCATAAACATGCGGTCATTCAAATTAATGACACCCATCCATCATTAACAATTCTCTTGTTATTCAAAGAATTACTCAATGAAGGATTAAGTCTTGAAGAAGCGATTGAAGTGGTTGAAAATACATTTGCTTATACCAACCATACCATTCTTGCTGAGGCATTAGAGAAATGGCCATTATCATACTTTGAAGCCATTGATGCAGATCTGATTCCAATTCTAAATCAGTTGAATGATGTGGTTCAATCACGATCACAAGATCCTAAAGTATGTCTGATTGATGATGAAAAACGAGTGCATATGGCCTCACTTTCAATTCATTTCTCATACTCTGTAAACGGAGTAGCAGCACTGCATACTGAAATTCTTAAAAAAGCAGAATTAAAATCATTTGATAGTCTATATCCAGGGAAATTCAATAATAAAACCAATGGTATTACCTTTAGACGCTGGTTACAATATTCAAACAAACCACTAACTGCACTGATTGAGGAACTCATTGGAAGTGGATTCCTTAAAGATGCTATGGAACTTGAAAAACTTCTTGAATATCAAAATGATGATGCAGTATTGAATCGCTTAATTGATATTAAACACGATAATAAAGTACGCTTGAAAAATCATTTAAAGAAAACACAAAACATTGATATTAATGAGGATGCAATTTTTGATATTCAAATTAAACGTCTGCATGAGTATAAGCGTCAACAAATGAACTTACTTTATGCAATTCATAAATATCAAAGCATTAAAAATGGTGAAGTACCTGTAAGACCATTAACACTATTCTTTGGATCAAAAGCAGCACCTGCATATACCATTGCAAAGGATATCATCCATGCACTTTTAGTGTTATCAGAAATTATTGCACAAGATCCTGTAGTATCACCACACTTACAAATTGTATTTGTAGAAAACTACAACGTTACTTTAGCAGAATACCTAATTCCTGCATGTGATATTTCAGAGCAAATCTCACTGGCAAGTAAAGAGGCAAGTGGTACTGGGAATATGAAATTAATGTTGAATGGTGCTCTTACACTAGGAACACTGGATGGTGCTAACGTTGAGATTGCAGAACTTGTAGGTGAAGAAAACATCTATATCTTTGGTAAGCATTCTGATGTTATCATTGAACATTATGAAAAGGCTGACTATGTGTCAAAAGACTACTATGAAGGATCAGAATTGATCAAAACTGCAGTGGATTTCATCAATGGTGAATTAATGCTTGAACATGGTACAAAAGAAAACTTAGACCGATTACACCATGAACTGATTTCAAAAGACTGGTTTATGACTTTAATCGATTTAGAAGAGTACATTGAAGTTAAAGAGAAGATGATTCAGGATTATGAAGACCGTATAACATGGTCCCATAAGACACTGATTAACATTGCAAAAGCAGGTTTCTTCTCAAGTGATCGCACGATTGCAGATTATGAAAATGATATATGGAGAACAAAACAATGACAATAGAACGTAGAGCTGGGGTATTGATGCCTGTATCATCCTTTCCAGGAACACTTGGAATTGGTGATTTAGGGGCTGATGCTTATTCCTTTATTGATGGTTTAGAAACAACAGGGACTACCATCTGGCAACTCTTGCCACTAAACCCTGTAGGATATGGTAATTCACCTTATCAAACGTATTCTGCATTTGCAGGGGATGAGATCTATATCTCAATTGAAGATTTATATAAAGATTTAAATTTAGAATTCACTCATGATGCCGTTGTTGGGAAACAAGTGGATTATGAAGCAACACGTGCTTTGAAAAATACATATCTTAAAAAGGCATTTGAGGCATTTAGCCCCAATGCCGAATATGAAGCTTTTTTAGAGCAGGCATTCTGGCTTGATGAATATGCTGAGTTTATCTCATTAAAAGAAAAGAACGGCTTTAAATCATGGCTGGAATGGACTGAGTTTGAAGTTGAAGATAAGGCTAAAGACTATCATAAGTTCTTACAATATGTCTTCTTCAAACAATGGTTAGCACTTAAAGAATATGCTAACAAAAAGAATATTCTAGTTGTTGGAGACATTCCAATTTACTTGGGTCATGATTCAGCAGATGTCTACTTCAATCAGAAAGAGTATTACCTTGATAAAGATGGACGTCCAACTCTAGTAGCTGGAGTACCACCAGATTTCTTCTCAGAAGATGGTCAGTTATGGGGTAATCCAATCTATAAATGGGATGAGATGGCTAAGAATGATTATGCATTCTGGGTTGATCGTTTCAAATGGAACCAATTGGCTTATGATGTGATTCGTTTAGACCACTTCCGTGCTTTTGATACTTACTGGGTCATTGATGGTAAGAGTGAAACTGCTGCAAATGGAGAATGGTTGATTGGACCTCGTAATCATTTCTTTGATGCGATGTACAAACACATTCCAAACTTACAGCTGGTTGTTGAGGACTTGGGTGATTTAAGACCTGAGGTCTTAGAACTGCGTGATGATTATAACTTAATGGGTATGACCATCATTCAATTCCACTTAAAACCACATGAGGTTGAAAGTTCACTGAAAGAGGCGAAGAACTTACTAGCGTATACAGGAACTCATGATAACAAGACATTATTAGGACGTCTTGAGGAATTAAGTGCTGATGAGCAACTTGAGTTAAGTGAAATCTTGAAGTCCCATGGCTTTAATGAAGAGTTACTATGGCAACAAATCATTCATCATACAATGGCACTGAACTGCAACTGGGCAATTTTACCTTACCAAGATTTAATTGGTATGGAGAATGATGCACGCATCAATGAGCCAGGAACCGTAGGATCTCCTAACTGGGAGTGGAAACTGGATTCTTATGAAACTCTAGATGCTGCAATGGCTCAGTTAAAGACACTTGTCCAAGCAACAAATCGTTAATAATTTTTACAATTTATAAATTCCCTAAATCTCATATTAACACTATTGATACAAGGGAAATAGAACACAACGGGTCTTATGGATCGGTTGTTTTCTATTTATTATAGTTCATTCAAGAAATACTATACATTCAAAGCTATGATCATTGTCATGTTGGTCAAACATGATATGATACTGATAATAAAAGATGAGGAATTGATATTATGTCAAAAGATTTTGATTACAAACAAATGCTGGAAGGGAAACTGTATATGTATCCTGGAATCCACAAAGAAAACAATGCCGAATACGGACGTGCTTTAGCACAGAAAATTAATAATTTACCCATGTCAGATCGTGATGAGATTGTGCGTATGGAAAAAGAACTTTTCGGAAGTACCGGGGAGAACATCTTTGTAAACCCACCGCTGTTCATTGACTATGGAAAACACATCCATATGGGAGAGAATGTTTACTGTAATATGGGATGTACATTCCTAGACGTAAATAGCATTACTATTGGAAATAATGTGATGTTAGGACCCAATGTTTCACTGTATACAGCAGGACATCCAATTGATCCTGAAGTACGCATTACCACTATTGAATTTGGTTATCCAATTGTGATTGAAGATAACGTCTGGATTGGTGGAAATGCTACAGTAGTGCCAGGTGTTACCATAGGTAAAAACAGTGTTGTTGCTGCAGGATCTGTAGTTACAAAAGATGTTCCTGCTAATGTTGTCGTAGGGGGGAATCCTGCTAAGGTGATCCGTGCTATTACTGAGGAAGATGAATTACACTGGCGTAAATTTGAAAAAGAGTACTTTGAAGACAAAGCAAAGTTTAACGAAAATAATAAATAGTAAAGGTATTGATATCATGAGTAAAGATTTTAATTATAAACAACTGTTAGAAGGTAAGTTATACATGCATGCTGAAATCCATGAGGAAAATAACATTGATAAGGGTCGTGCTCTGACTGAAAAAATTAATCAGGTACCAATTAGCGATCGTGATGAAATTGTTCGCTTGGAAAAGCAATTATTTGGAAGTACAGGCGAGAACATTTTTGTTAACCCGCCACTGTTTGTAGACTATGGGAAACATGTTCATATGGGTGAGAATGTTTACTGTAATATGAATTGTACCTTCCTAGATGTTAATACCATTACTTTAGGTAATAATGTTATGTTAGGGCCAAGTGTCTCATTGTTTACTGCAGGACATCCCATTGATGCTGATGTACGTAATACAAAAATTGAATTTGGATATCCAATCGTGGTTGAAGATAACGTATGGATTGGTGGAAGTTCAACGGTACTTCCAGGTGTTACCATTGGTAAGAACAGTGTTGTAGCAGCAGGATCTGTAGTTACTAAAGATGTACCTCCTAATGTTGTTGTAGGGGGAAATCCTGCAAAAGTAATTCGTCCGATTACTAAAGAGGATGAAATCTTTTGGAGAAAACAAGAAGAAGCATATTTCGCTGATAAAGAAGCATTTTACAAAGAATAAAAAATACCCGGTTCATTTGAACTGGGTATTTTTGAATCTATCTTATTGACTTGAGAAGTTGTCGAAGTAACCTTGTACATAGACAATCGGTGTTCCTTTATCTCCTGAACCACTTGTTAAATCACACAGTGATCCAACCAAGTCTACAACACGTCTAGGTGTTGTTCCAAGGGATGCTTGGGAATCTTCATCATTTTTAGCCTTGTTTTCAATTTCTTTACGAATTGCATCCTGAAGTTCTTGTCCACTGATATCTTTATAATCATTATCAGCTAAATACTTCAATTTAATTTCATTAGGTGTTCCTTCAAGTCCTGGTGTATATGCAGGTGATACTGTTGGGTCTGCAAGTTCCCAAATCATACCCATTGGATCTTTGAAAGCTCCATCTCCATAAACCATAACTTCCACATGTTTTCCAGTGCGTTCTAACATTCTTGCTTGAATTGCTTCAACAAGGTCAAAACATTCACGAGGGAATAGTTTCACTTCGTTTTCTGTAGATTTATTAGAACCTAATAATCCATACTCAGCATTATATCCGCTGCCATTAATGGATTGTGTCAGGATATCATCAAGTCCAAGAACATTCTTTGCTCCTGCATCTTTAAGGATACGACGGGTTCTTTTATTACTGTGAATATCTGCAGTAAGAATTGCATCTGCATGATCCATAATGCTTGTCGCATTATTTGAGAAAACAAATTCTACTTCAGCACCTTCTGCTGTAACAATCTCAGCATAGTATGAAATATAGTCGATTCCAGTGAACGGGTGGGTGGTATTACCGAAATGTTTTCTAAAAGTCTCTAAATCAAGGACATCACTGTATGGATTCACTCCGGATTCGTCCAGTTGATCTAAAGTAATTAGGGCATTACCCACTTCATCAGATGGGTAGCTTAATTGAATGACCACTTTATTTGCAGCAAGTGCAATTGCTTTTAAGATGGTAGAAAAACGGTTACGTGAAAGAATTGGGAATACAACTCCAATTGTTTCTTTACCTAATTTACTTTGGATGTCTTGTGCAATCACATCGACATCAACATAGTTCCCTTGAGCACGTGCTACAATGGATTCAGTCATCGCAATAATGTCTTGATGTTCGACATTAAAGTTTTCACTTTCAGCAGCCTCTAAGATACTATTTGTTACAATTTCTACTAGATCGTCGTTCTCACGAATGATCGGGCAGCGAACTCCCCTTGAAACTGTTCCTACTTTTCTTTGCATGATAAAAACCTCCCTGTTCTTAACTGAACTATTCTAGCACATAATTACCAAAATTAGTAGTGAATATCAAATATGATTGTAAATAATGCGATTATATAAAAAGAATA
>DEPV01000088.1:0-2022 GCA_002358955.1 Erysipelothrix sp. UBA3383
TTATGGGTGTTGATGAAGTTGTATTCTCAGATAAAGACAATGAATTTGAAGTCTGGATTGCTAACTTTGATGATCCTAAAGCAGAAGAAATGTATGGGGATTTCCGTGGTGAAAATAACCCGATGCATGATGCGTTTATTATAACAACGAAAACAGGTGCCGATATTACTCAGATTGCAGAACTGACTGCAGGGCTTGAAGGGATTGAGTCGGTTAACTATGGAGGGGATGTTTCAACAACATTCATCGATAGTTTAGAGACTGTTCGTAACTTTGGATTTATATTAGTAGCAGCACTTGGAGTTATTGCAGTGTTCCTAATTTCGAATACAATTCGTGTATCGATTGCATCTCGAGGAAGAGAAATTTCGATCATGCGTACAGTTGGGGCAACCAACTGGTTTATCCGTTGGCCATTTATCGTTGAAGGGATGATCATTGGATTTATTGGTTCAATCATTCCCATCTTAGTTACAGTATTTGGGTATCGTCATCTTTATAATGAAACGGGTGGATTTATTTTTACTAAGTTATTCTCATTAGCACCAACAACGCCATTGGTATTTGAAACATCAATGATCATTGCATTAATTGGTATTGGTGTTGGGGCTTTAGGTTCTATATTCTCAGTAGGAAAACAATTGAGGTGGACACGATGAAAATGTCATTTAAAAACATTATGATTATTCTTTTGGTTGTCTTTTTAGCAGTGATGACGGTTTTACCAATCTTTGCTGAAAAGTACCCACCACTTACGGATGAGGCTTACTATAATACTCTGTGTTCAGGGTCTATTAAACAAGAAGATGCAGAACGTTGTGGAGAGTATAAAAAATATTATCAGGATAAGATTACTGAAAGTAATAAATTACTGAAAGAAAAAACATACGAATTAAATGATGTTAAAGCCAATGCTGCTAAATATGAACAAGAATATGATGCATTGAAATTACAAGTTGATGATTTAGAAAAACAAATTGTAACAATTCAAAGTGGGATTAAAAAAACTGAAGCACATATTGTGCAGCTTGAAGCAGACATTGTGAAACAGCAAGCGTCTATTGAAGCAAATGAAGAAAAAGTAAAAGATTATATTGCGACATCACAGTCACAATCACGTACCAATACATTTGTTGAATTTATCATGGGGGCAAAAGATTTCTCTGATATTATTTCACGTATGGAAGGTATGAAACGTATTAAAGAACACAATGATGAAATTATCATTGAGTTAAATCTTCAAAAAGAACAAATTGAAAAAGATAAAGCATTAGCGATTGAAACAGTTCGTTTGATGAAACTGGATGAAGATATTTTAGAAAAGAAAACTGTGGAACTTGAAGTTCGTATGAAAGAAGCGAACAGCCTTCGTGTCACTTTTGAAAATATGATAAGTGAGATTGAGATTGCTGGAGCGAAAATCAAAGAGGATATTAAGTACTCACAAGACCAAATTTCTAATATTGGAAGTGTTGTACCATCAGGTGGTTGGTTCCATGCACTGGGTACTAATAAATCAGCATACAATAACAACTCATGGGGATTCAAATACCGTATTCCGGGATTGAGTGGACCGCACTCCGGAGCAGACTACGCTACTTATGGATCACGTATCCCGGTTTATGCACCAGGTAACGGGTTTATTGTAATGGCTGCAGAGAATGGCTGTGGAGATGGAAGTTTCTCTAACAGTTGTGGTCAGGCATGGGGTAACTATGTCACCATGGTAGTTGATGTTCAAGGTAAGATTTACGGGGTTTCAATGGCCCATTTAACAGCTGGATCCATCAGTGTTAAAACTGGGGATACTGTTAAAGAAGGTCAGCAAATTGCACGTGTAGGGACATCGGGTTCTTCAACCGGTATGCACTTGCATGTTGAAATCTATGATTTACCATACAGTACACTGTCAGAAGGTGTTAGTGCCTTCCAATCAAACCGTGACCGTACCTTTGGTACAGCGGGTAAACCGGGTAAAGTATGTGCATTAGGTGCATCTAAACCCTGTAAAGTCGATGCTCC
>DEPV01000088.1:2067-8746 GCA_002358955.1 Erysipelothrix sp. UBA3383
GTGATCGTGCAGCAGGACCGGGTTACTATAACTAATATTCAAAATAGAGAAGTACAAAAAAAAGCCAGGATGATAAGTCCTGGCTTTAGTGTATTTATAAGTGTGATTACTGAAGAAGACGTTTGATAAATGGTTCAAACTCATCTTCAAAAATGATTTTCTCGCTCATTTCCTGGGGAATAAATGCCATATCTGTAGCATGATTTATATATTGTTTAATGCCATCGTAGAAGCCGTTGATGTTTAAGAATCCGTAAGACTTATCAAGGACACCAATTTGCCCTAAGGTTATGACTTCAAAGATTTCATCCATCGTGCCACAGCCCCCTGGAAAGGCAATGAAATGATCGGCCATCTCAATGAGCTTGGTTTTACGGCTGGGCATATCTTCAACAAGGTGCATTTCACTGAGGCCTTCATGAAGAAATTCTTGATCGACTAAAACTTGAGGCATGACACCAACCACATAGCCACCTTGTTCAAGCATGCGATCTGCAATGACTCCCATGATGCCAACAGTAGCGCCACCATAAAGCAGTTTGATCTTGTTTTCAACAAAGTAATCAGCTAACTTGATAGATTCTTCTTTAAACTTGGGATCATTGGGCATGCGTGATCCACAGTATACAGCGATTGATTTCATAAATACCTCCCGAATGATGATTGCTGTTATCATTATATCATCGAAATGTGGTAAACTTAATACATAGTTATGGTGGTGTATATTATGGAAAATAATGATAACAAAGTATCGATTAAACTAGAGAGGCACTTATGGCCTGATGAGATTGCTCAAGCACGTAAAAAACGTCGCATCATTACATTAATTGTAGGATCAATCATCGTGTCATTTGCCTTAGGAATGATTTTATCACCCAAGACCGGGGTTCCCTTTATTGGTGGTAATGATGATAGTTTAAATCGCTTTGAAGCAGTGTACAATGAACTTAAAAACAATTGGTATTTTGGTCGTGAGATGGATGATGTATCCAATGATTTGATTGACAATGCTATTTTAGGAATGCTTGATAAGAATGGTGATATTCATACCAGTTATATGACGGCTGATGAGGCACTTGATTTCAGCAGTTCCATTGATCAAGAATTTGTCGGGATTGGGGTTCAATATACAGGTAATGATATGAATCTTGTTACCCGTGTCTATAAAGAATCACCTGCAGAAAAAGCAGGACTTCAAGAAGGGGATATCTTTACCCATGTGGATGGAAAATCCATTGAAGGTTTAAACTCCGATGAGATTAGAGAGATGATTGTTGGTGAGGTTGGAACGGAAGTTGTTTTAACAATTCTGCGTAAGAATGAAGTGATGACATTCCCTATAATTCGAGATGCAGTATCAGCAATTGCATATGGTGAAATTGTTGAAAAGGGTGTTGGTTATTTGGAAATTGCATCCTTTGGACGTAACTTAGCTGATGTTGTTAAAGTATATTTGGATGATTTTCTTGCAAAAGGGGCTGATAGCCTGATTATTGATTTGCGTGATAATGGTGGTGGATACCTGCAAGCGATTAATGATTTATCAGCAATCTTCTTTGAGAACAATGATATTGTTTATTCAGAGGAATTTGTTGATGGGAAGCAAACCATTTATAATGTGACGAAAAGTCAAAAATCAGAATATGACTTTAAAGAAATCGTTATTTTACAAAATGAATCATCGGCATCAGCGTCTGAAGTATTTGCAACTGCAATGCGTGAGAATAACAAGACACAAATTATTGGTGTAAAATCTTATGGTAAGGGTTCAGTGCAAACACAAAGACAATTTAGTGATGGGTCTGTCCTTAAGATTACGATTGCGAAATGGATGACACCATTTGGTAACAGTATTGATAAAGTAGGGATTGAGCCTGATGTAGAAGTCAAACTACACGATATTTTCTACATGCCATATGTTGAAATGGAAGAAGGAGCGAAGGTCCGCTTTGATGCTGTTGATGAGTCTGTGTTCTATATGCAAGAAGCAATGAATTATCTGGGCATTCATCATGGAAGAACGGATGGTTATTTTGATAATACGACCCTACAGTCTCTCTATCAATTCCAAAGTGAATACAACTTGGATAAACAAGACAGTATTGATCAAGAAACACTAAAAGCAGCATATTCTGCTGTAGTACGTAAATGGGCAATCGATCGAAAAGTGGACGATGCTCAACTGAATAAAGCAATCGAGGTGGTAAAAGGTGAGTCATAAATTCGAATTGGTTTCTAATTTTGAACCTAAAGGGGATCAGGTTAAAGCAATTTCGGAATTAGTGGACGGATTAAACAAAGGGAAAAAGGAACAAGTCTTACTGGGAGCAACAGGTACCGGTAAAACTTTTACGGTGTCCCAAGTCATTGCTAAGGTCAATAAACCGACCTTAGTTTTTGTCCATAACAAGACCCTTGCAGGGCAACTCTATTCAGAGTTTAAAGAGTTTTTTCCGAATAATCGTGTTGAATATTTTGTTTCAAACTTCGACTACTATCAACCCGAAGCGTATTTACCAGGAAGTGATACCTATATTGAAAAGAGTTCAATGATTAATAATGAGTTGGACATGTTAAGAATGTCTGCTCAAAATAGTATTCTAGAACGTCGGGATACCATTGTAGTGGCATCGGTTGCTTCAATCTATGCTTCATCAGACCCTCGTTACTATGAGGCGATGTTATTTACGATACGTACGGGTGAGGAGTTTCCGCGAGAAGATTTAATGATGGAACTTGTCAACCGACAATATAAACGCAATGATATGGAACAAGAACGCGGAACTTTTAGAGTCCGTGGTGATGTGATTGAAATTGTATTGGGACATACTGAAGAGTTTGTTGTGCGTGTTGAGTATTTTGGAGATGAGATTGATCGCATTGTTGAGATTGATCGTATTTCAGGTAAAACTCGAGAAGCATACAGGCTGTATCATATCTTTCCTGCTAATGAGTATGCGCGTGATAAAGAGACATTACTGAAAGCTTGTTTAAACATTGAAAGTGAATTAAAAGATCGATTGGCGTTTTTAAAAACTGAGAATAAATTGGTGGAATACCAACGTTTGGAACAACGCACCAATTATGATTTAGAGTCCTTAAGAGAGTTTGGTATGTGTTCAGGGATTGAGAACTACTCCATGCATATTGATGGTAGAACACCTGAACAAAGACCTTATACACTCTTTGATTACTTCCCTGATGATTTTCTCTTTGTAGTGGATGAGTCCCATGTGTCTTTACCTCAAGTTCGAGGGATGTACAATGGGGATCAATCGCGTAAACGAACTTTAGTAGAGTATGGATTCCGATTACCCTCAGCCCTGCATAACAGGCCGATGACCTTTGATGAGTTTGAGTCGGTACAAAATCAAACCATCTATGTTTCAGCAACACCAGGTGATTATGAACTTGAGAAAGTGAATCATGAGATTGTTGAACAGATTATTCGACCAACAGGACTACTTGATCCAACCATTGAAATTAAACCACTGCGTGGTCAAATCGATGACTTGGTAGAACAAATACGCATTCGTAAAGAGAAGAATGAACGTGTACTTGTTACTACATTAACGGTTAAGATGGCAGAAGACTTAAGTGCTTATCTGCTTGAAGTTGGTATTAAAGTGGCGCACTTAAACCATGAAACCAAAACCTTAGAACGTACTGAAATTCTTCGTGATTTACGACTTGGTAAATATGAAGTTGTAGTAGGTATTAACTTACTAAGAGAGGGTCTTGACTTACCAGAGGTTTCCCTTATCGCAATTTTAGATGCTGATAAAGAAGGGTTTTTAAGATCCTATCGTGCACTGACACAGATCGTAGGACGTGCTGCTCGTAATGAGCATGGGCATGTCATTATGTATGCTGATAAGATTACAGACTCAATGCAGAAGACAATTGATGAAACACAAAGACGTCGTGAATTACAAGATGCTTATAATAAGAAACATGGTATTACCCCAACAACCATCATTAAAGAAATACGAGATGTGATTGCAGGTAAAGAAACACAAGAACTTAGCAAACGCATTAAATCTGGTAAACGTGATAAGAAAGCAGTTGAAGAACTGGTACAAAGACTTGAAGGTGAGATGCGTGAAGCAGCTGCACTTCTGGACTTTGAACGTGCTGCTCAATTACGAGATATCATTTTAGAAATGAAAGCAGGTCGCTAAGCGAGTAAGGATAACTTATGGAATCAAATACGATGAAGAAAGTAATGGAATTGGCAAACGATGATCGCGTTGTAAGTGTTATTTTAAATGGTTCAAGAACCAATCCCGAAGCAACAATTGATGAAGATTCGGATTATGATATTCTGATGGGAGTACATAATCTTGCATCTTTTCTTGAAAGTGATGCATGGCTTGATATGTTTGGTGAGATTCTCATCATGCAAAAGCCAGAATCAATGGGCAGTGTTGATGCTGGTGTTTCTAAAGACAAAGAAGTTTACTTGATGCAGTTTGTTGATGGGACACGACTAGATCTTACCCTGATGCACTCTGAGTTAATACAAGATGCATTGGATCATGATTCTTTATCCGAAATATTAATGGATAAAGAAGGCATTCTTCATGCAGAACCAGCAAGTGATGCATCCTATCAAGTGAATGATTTAAAAC
Organism: Erysipelothrix sp. UBA3383; assembly: GCA_002358955.1. Taxonomy (GTDB): domain Bacteria; phylum Bacillota_I; class Bacilli_A; order Erysipelotrichales; family Erysipelotrichaceae; genus Erysipelothrix. Next base: position 6,699 of record DEPV01000088.1, read on the forward strand.
TGGCAGATATTGTGAATGAATTTCTGTGGTTGTCTTTTTATGTTATGAAGGGACGTCGTCGCAATCAGATAATGTATGCTCAATCACATCTACAAATGATGCGTGAGGAGTTTATGAATCTTATTGTGTATTTACATCCCGGAAACCCTGGTGCATCTTATAAATATGCACAAAGCCATCTGAATGCCTATGATCTTTCACGATTTAAAGAGACCTTTAATGCTGATACCAATATCGGTTTAAAGACATTGTTTGAACTCTTTGAAACCCAATTGAAGAAAACAGACTTTGATATGACACAATTTATTAAAGTACAATATGCTATAGATTCACAAATATTTTAAAACGATTGAATAAAGATAGAGTCTTCAAATGGTGAGGATTCTATCTTTTTGAGTATTTATACTGTGTTTTGTTGATAGCGACAGCACACACCAAAGTCATAAAAAGTGCTATAATATTCGAAATGGAGGACTTATGAAAAACGATAAAATTATTATAAAAGGGGCTAAAGAAAATAACCTCAAGAATATTAGCCTGGAAATACCGCGCGATAAATTAATCATCATGACAGGTCTTTCAGGTTCAGGGAAGACATCTCTGGCTTTTGATACTATTTATGCTGAAGGACAACGACGTTATGTTGAAAGTTTGTCCTCTTATGCACGTCAATTCTTAGGAAATATGGAAAAACCGGATGTTGAACTGATTGAAGGATTATCACCTTCCATAGCTATTGATCAAAAAACAACATCCAATAACCCAAGATCTACAGTGGGTACAGTAACAGAGATTTATGATTACTTAAGACTTCTATTCTCACGTACAGGAACGCCATATTGTCCGATTCACAACATTGAGATTACCTCTCAAACAATTAAACAGATTGTGGATAAAATCATGGAGCAAGAAGATGGTACACGACTTGAAATTTGTGCTCCGGTTCTTAAAGAATCTAAAGGTGAACATATTGAATTCTTGCAAAACCTGCGTAAAGAAGGGTTTATTCGAGCTTATATTGATGATGAGTTAGTACTGCTTGAAGATGTGGAGAAGTTAGAAAAAACAAAGAAACACAGTATTAGTGTTGTTGTTGACCGTGTTGTTAAAAAACAAGATTCTCGAACACGACTTGCCGATTCTCTGGAGATAGCAAATCAATTAGCAGATGGTGCTATTGATGTTAAAATTGGTGATCAAATACAAGTGTTCTCTACTAAGTTTGCATGTCCAATTTGTGGATTCTCAATTGCGACGGTAGAGCCGCGTTTATTCTCATTTAACGCACCAATTGGTGCATGTCATACATGTAATGGTTTAGGAATTACACAATCTGTTGATTTGGACTTACTCATAACAGAGCCGGACAAATCTATAGTGGATGGTGGTATTCGTTACTATAAAAACATTGCGAATACTCAAAATATTGAATGGCAGACCTTTGAGAAATTGATGGAATTTGCCAAAGTAGATCCTGATACACCCGTTAATAAAATTCCGAAGAAGAAACTGGATATCTTACTTTATGGATCAAAAGTTCCTGTTAAGTACATTATCGAATCCCGTTCAGGAAATCAGTTCCACCGTGTTGAACCCATTGAAGGGATTGTCAATCTTATTGAACGTCGTCATCGTGATACAACATCAAGTTCATCACGTGATTGGTATGCATCTTTCTTATCGGAGTCAGAATGTCAGACCTGCCAAGGACGTCGATTGAATGAGTCTGCGCTGTGTGTTAAGGTGGGCGGTATTAATATCTCTGAATTTACTGCAATGAGTATTGAGGAAGCAATTCAGTTTATGAATGAACTTGAATTAAGTGCTGAAAAGGCTCAAATTGCTGAACTTGTAATTGCAGAAATTCAATCACGCTTGAGTTTTCTAAGTGATGTGGGATTGCAATACCTTACATTAGATCGTATTGCGGGGTCTTTATCAGGTGGGGAGAGTCAACGTATCCGCCTTGCTACTCAAATTGGATCACGTCTTACAGGGGTTCTGTATGTCCTGGATGAGCCATCCATTGGACTTCATCAACGTGATAA
>DEPV01000088.1:8864-9334 GCA_002358955.1 Erysipelothrix sp. UBA3383
TGGATTGTGGATATTGGTCCTGGTGCTGGAGCATTGGGTGGGGAAGTGATTCATAATGGAACCATCGCCAGCATTAAGAAGAATAAGAAATCACTGACAGGACAATACCTAGCTGGAACACGCCGCATTGAAGTTCCTGAAACACGTCGTAAGGGAAACGGTTTAGCCCTTGAAATTAGAGGTGCTTCTGAAAACAACCTTAAAAATGTGAACGCTAAAATTCCTTTAGGAACACTGACTTCAGTAACAGGAGTATCCGGTTCTGGAAAATCAAGTCTTATTAATGAAGTAATGAGTAAGGCGATTTATCAAGAGTTGGGACGTGTACGCATGAAGCCTGGGAAACACAAGTCCATCAAAGGATTGGAAAATATCGATAAGCTGATTACGATCAACCAAAATCCAATTGGACGTACACCGCGATCCAACCCTGCAACCTACACCGGAGTCTTTGATGATATTCGTGATCT
>DEPV01000048.1:0-1424 GCA_002358955.1 Erysipelothrix sp. UBA3383
TGAGCGAATCATCACCTAAAATATCGAGAAAATCGAAGTCATTAATATTTAACTTTTTACGTCCTTCTTTAGTCATATTTTGAGATGTCATATATATACTATAAAGTAGGTTTGCATGTTTTAACATTTCAATTTTAGGTCCATTAGGTTCAATAAGTGTATCATATACATATAATGCATCTAATAGTTCTGGTTCGATATTATTTAAGTCTTCAAGAGAAAGGCCGCGTTTATGTATCATCTTTAATGTAAAACGCAATCCGTGGATTCGCTCTTATTTTTTTTCGACGTTTTCTACTTCGTCTTTATTTTCATCCATAAGGTTAACGATTTTAGTAAACAATTCTTCGGCATAAACTTTATCAATATCATTAACTAAAATTAAATCCTGTACATTTTCATCATCTGTAAAAACTGGTTCGCCTTTTTCATTCTTTACACATTTAATCAAAGTAGCTTCAATGGAAGTACAGGAAGGTGTATCTTTAATGGTTGGGCGATGAATGTACAAATCATTCCCTAGAAAATCAATTTTATGCATTTTTGGTAGTAGTGCTTTTTTCAATTGTTCTAAATTCATTTTATTAATCCTTATTAGTTAAAAATGGGGATAAGTATATATCCCCTCGTATTATTTATACGCCAGTAGTAATACCAGAATCGATAGAACCGCCACTAACTGCTAACACGATGTCGCGGGTAACTACTTGATCCTTATCGCCGATTTGTTGAAGTACTTGATACGAAAGCTACATAGGTTTCATAATAACCATTCGTATGATCTGCATCATCAAAGTAAGATACTTTAAACACTGCACGCTTTTGTGAATCGGCAAGAGCAAGTAGCTTTTGATGAATGGGATCACTTGGAATATAGTTAATAGTCATAGTAATATCTGGCACCGATTTAGTACCGAGAAGTTTTTCGTTAAACGGGGAATTGTAAACCACGCAATCAATAATAGTACTTTCGAAACCTACTTGTGGAAACGAAGCAATTTGTGGTACTTCTTTAAAATCAGTTGGGATCTTTACTTTACCAGTTACTTCATCAACTGCATATGTACCAATTTCAATTGAGAGATTAGCACCTGAAAAAATGTTTTGAAAAGCCATTTTTGTTTTCCTTATATAATTTAAGTTAGAGTACGGGTACAGATTGTACCCGTGTATATTTATTTATTCTTTAGGTAAGAGACTTTGTACTACGCCAATTAGTTCATCAATTTGACGTTGTTGATCTAATAGCTGAGTTTTCAGTACAGAATTCTCATTTGATAGATGTTTAATCGCTGCGAGTCCATCAAGTAGTAAAGGGTTAGTATCAAGAGTCATTACACCGGATTTCTCGGCACTATGAACATATTGCGGATCTACAGTTTCGGCCTGTTGTGCAATAATGCCACGACGTGGATCGGAGTGTG
>DEPV01000048.1:1436-2978 GCA_002358955.1 Erysipelothrix sp. UBA3383
AAACTCTTTAAATTCAAGTTTATTAATGTTATCTAATGAAATTTGTGTATCTAAATCACCAACTACATTTTTAGTATTAATATCAGATGTACCCGCATTTTGTAATGTTACCCACGGTATCGTAGTTTTAGATATTTGTGGATCATTATTTGTACTGTTAGCACGAAAATATGCATTACCGCCACCCTGACTAATCCAAAATTGACACATTCGATTTACTGCATATGAAGTTTGAAAACCACCACCGTTAGAGGGTGCATAAGTCGGTGATCCAGTAGAATCCATCATAAATGTTGTATTGTTAGATACTGGTAAAGATTGCCCTGAATAACCAATACCATATTTTCCATTACCTGTTATAACTTCATTCCATGAACCATTAACACCTGCATCAATAGTACGAGTATAAGTATTACCGCCTCTCCCTGCAATTTGGAATGCATAGTTTGTACTGTAACCTACATGGACACCGCCATACATTACGTTATTTTCTGGGCTGTTTACTTGACCAGAAATGAATGCTGTTCTGTTTCCTTGTGAGTTTAAATTATTCCAGTCATTGCCTAATGATGTTTCATAACCTTGTGCTGTACGGAATAGACCATCACGAGTAAACGCATAGAAATGTGTTGTATCACTTGCAGTAATGCCACGGTTGATAATAGATACGTTTCCATTTGTATCTGCTCTGAATTCACCCTGTGCTACTAATGAATTGTCAGTAGGTGAAAGTGATTGAGAAACAATTGAAGATCCTTGTGAATCTGTACCTTGTGCCGTAATACCAGTACCGGAAGTAGTTAAGCCGCGTAGTGTAGGACGATCATTAACACCTAAACCTAAGTTAGTACGTGCATCTGCTGCTGTAGTAGCACCGTGTACCACCATTACCAATAGCAAGACCAATAAATGTATTAGATGAATTATCATAGCATCCCCATCCACCACCATTATTAACATAGATGAATTTGGTTTTATCACCACTCGACATTTGAGTTTCTAATTTACCATCAGTTTTTTGAGTGATTCGGTCCAATGCTAAATTAGTACGTGCCGCTGCTGCTGTATTAGCACCAGTACCGCCATTTGCAATACTCAATACTGATTTAGTAGTAATAAACTCTTCCCATGCAGTCCAAGCCGTATCAGTTTTAGTACGCATGAATTTCTGTTTTGTGTCGAAAGTTGTATATTCTTGAACACATGCACCATTCGCACCTGCACCTGATAGAGTTTGATAAACCACTAAAGATCCAGCACGAGCAATAGGATAATTACGGGCTGTTGTAGCATTAGCGTTAGTTGGTTGGAAGTGTACACCGATCTTTGTACTATCAAATGTATTCAAATCTTCTGTACTTAATCCAATTGGGTTACGCCACAATGCTTGTAAGTTATTACGACCTTCATCCGCACTACGTCCACCTGTACCACCTTGACCTAATGCAAGAGCAAGATATGTACTATTTGCCGTATCATATGCACCCCATAGGGTATTAGTTACAATGATCTTTTTAGAACTATCTGGTGATACAATATTAG
>DEPV01000021.1:0-6536 GCA_002358955.1 Erysipelothrix sp. UBA3383
TAAAAAAAAGCCCGAAGGCTTTTTGAATTGTTATTTTGAGTAAGCAAGAACACCACGACAAATCGTGTTATACACATTAATGTCTTCATCAACAATGACGATATCAGCATCTTTACCAACACCAATACTTCCTTTACGATCGTAAATTCCAAGGTGTTTTGCAGAGTTTGATGAACTCATCTTAATCAGATCTTCCATTGAAGCTCCTGTAAACTCTTTAAGGTTACGAACTACAAAGTCCATTTCTGCTACAGATCCTGCTAGTGATCCAGTTTCAATACGACATTCTTTACCAATTTTAGTAACTTCCTGTCCTCCTAAATCATACTTCCCATCAGGAAGCCCTTTAGCACGCATTGCATCAGTAATTGCGATGACATTGTCAGCACCTTTAATTTGTACTGTTGCTTTTACTGAATTAGGATGCACATGCACACCATCTACAATTAACTCTGCTTTTAAAGCAGGTGATACAAATCCTGCAGTAACCGCACCTGGATTTCTGTGGTGGTGTGGTGTCATCGCATTGTGGAAGTGTGTCAAGTTAGATAGTCCTTGTGGTATTTGAGCCATGATATCATCAAAGTATGAATCGGTATGGCCAGCTGAAGGAATCACATTCTTACTACGTAGGTATGAAGTAAACCCATGTTCTGCTTCCTCAGGAGCATACGTAATCATACGAATTTTACCTTGTGCTGCTTCATAGAAGGTGTCAAAATCTTTTACTGATGGTGTCAGTACATAGGCTGGGTTTTGTGCTCCAACATGTTTTTTAGAAATAAATGGTCCTTCTAAGTGAATCCCAACAATTTCAGCTTCCCCTGCTTTATTATCAGTATTGGCATAATCTGCAATCACGGATAATGCTTTTGAAACATTCTCAATGGATTGTGTCATGGTTGTTGCTAAGTAGCTGGTTGTTCCTTCTTGTGGGATAAAGCGAGCAATTGTTGCAACTGCTTCTGGTGTTGCATCCATATTATCTGCCCCATTAGCACCATGAATGTGCTGATCAATAAACCCAGGAATCACATTTCTTCCTGCAGCATCAATCACTTCTCCGCTGTATTCAGGAGCAATATCCATGGATCCCAAATCAACAATTTTATCATCTTCAATCAGTACATATCCTGATTCAATGATGCGATCTTCTAAATAAATCTTTCCGTTTTTAATTAACATAATCGTCCTCCGTACTTATAAGTTAATTATATCACTACTCACTTATAGAAAACAGTGAACACCTTGCATTTATTAAGCAATGAGGTTATTATAAAGCGGAAAGAAGGTACTGATATGAAAGTTTATATAGTAGAAGATATGAATGCTGGAGCAGAACTTGGCTACTCCATTATTAGAAAAGAATTCGACGAAGGACGCTTAAACGTATTTGGTCTAGCAACAGGAAGTACACCGGTTACCATGTATCAAAAATTCACTGAAAGTGATGTTGATTTCTCAAATACAATCGCAATTAACCTGGATGAGTACATTGGCATTGGTCATGATCATGAACAATCTTATGCAACATTCATGAGAAATAACCTATTTGATGTAAAACCATTCAAGAAAACATATTTACCAAACGGTTTAAATGAAGATGCTAAAGCAGAGTGTGATGCATACGATGCAATCATTGCTGCAAACCCAATCGATGTTCAAGTACTAGGAATCGGTACAAATGGACACATCGGTTTTAACGAACCAGGTGCTTCATTTGATTCATTAACAGAAAAAGTAGCACTGGCTCAAGAAACCATTGAAGCAAACGCACGTTTCTTTGATAACATTGATGATGTTCCAAAATTCGCATACTCAATGGGAATCAAATCCATCTTAGGTGCTAAGAAAATTGTTCTTTTCGCTTATGGTGAAGCAAAAGCAGATGCAATCTACAAAATGCTTGAAGAAACACCAACAACAGATTTACCCGCTTCAGCATTACAAAATCATGATGATGTGATTGTTATTGTTGATAAGGCAGCAGCAAGCAAACTAGACGCTGACAAATACAACGCTTAATAGAAATCCCTTAATCCACTTCAATTGAAGTGGGTTTTTTCATATAAAAAGAAGGCTTACGCCTTCTTCACGAACTCTGATTTTAAACTCATTGCTCCAAACCCATCAATACGGCAATCAATATCATGATCACTATCGACAAGTTTAATGTTTTTTACTTTAGTTCCTTGTTTTACAGGATTACTTGAACCCTTAACTTTAAGATCTTTGATAACAATAATATCATCACCATCTTGAAGTTGCGTTCCGTTTGAATCATAAACTTTTAAAGTTCCATCATCAATTTCTGTTTCACTGTTCCACTCGAATGCACATTCAGGACAAACGTAGTTCAATCCATCTTCATATGTGTACTCACTGTTACATTTTGGACAATTTGGTAAACTCATATCTATCAATCTCCATTTCTACGCCCTATTATAGCACATTTTGAAATACTATTTTTGTAGCGCCTTTTTGAAGCCTTTTTCAATCACATCAAAGCTGGTTGAACCATAGCTTAAAAACGCTTCATGGAACTCTTTATCAAGTTTAGTATCATCCTTTGCTTTAAAGTAGGATACCTTCAAGTCTTCAATATAGAGTTGGGAGAGATAGTATGTTGGATAGGTTGCTGGGTTATGAACAAAGTTAAGGTAAATCTCTTTCAGTTCTTCATCACTATCAAGTCCGATATTATTAAGAATGTAATCTTTGAATTCATCATAGGACCAGCCATAATAGTTAATTCCCAGATCCATTTCAATGTGCATGATTTGTAGGATTTGATTGTACGCTTTATTGAACTGTGCTTGATCACTTCCTACTCCTACCATCAATTCAATGTATTGCTCACTATAATTTGCCCAACCTTCAGCATTGGCACCATTGCTGACAAGACTTCTGATGGGATGGTTTGGTAAGTCTTGGAAGTAAGTAAATTGATACATGTGGCCCGGCGTTGATTCATGACCATAGGTATGATAATTCTTAGAATCATAATCTCCTTTTACGAAAATAACTTGTTTGAATTGATCGGTATAATCAATTTGAGGGGTAAAGTAGAATGCAGGACTTGAAGCCTCTTCCATTGATGGATCCACTTTACGCAATTCATAATTGAATGCTTTAGTTTCAGGGAAATAATCGGTATAGGTCTTATTGAGGAAATCAATCAAGCCTTGTCCATCTTCAAAATGAAGTTCTGGCCCTTCAACATAATCATTGAACATCGATTCTAACATGGCTTCATCTTTTAGTAGTGAACTCATCACAATTTGATTTTGCATCTTATGTTTTTTTAGAATCTTTTCGATATCTTTAATACTACGGCTGCTACCAGTGTTACTTTGCAGCAGTTTCTCATAGTAGTCTTTCCCATTGGGACGATTTGCAAGACCACTCATAGGCTCTGCATCAATCTCACTTAATCCATCAACGACAGCCATATAAGCATTGGCAAAATTAACGTTGATGAGAACCTTATTCATTTCCGTATAAACTGTTTCATTCTCTAAATTTAAGACTTTAATCTTATCATTGAAGTGTGAAATTAAGTAATAATCCGGTTCTACAATCGCTTCTGCCATTGATATTGCCTGGGAAATAATTTCAACCAGTTCTTCTTGTGAGAAACCTGTACCGTTGGTCTGACGTTTTAATTCAAAATCAATTGATTCTTGAACTGAGGCTTGCAGTGTTTCTAGAAAATTAAGATAGTAAACGACATCTTCTTCATCATGAAATTCATATTTCTCAAGATAGGCTGGGATGTTCCCTAGGAATGCACGTGAGAATCCCAGTACTGAAGTTCCCACTTCATAATCATAGAAATCTTCCATAAGCAGTGCTTTCTCATAAGCATCAATCAGTGCATCACGATCTGCTTGTTGTGTTAGTGTTAAATCTTTATCCTTAAACCCCTTTAAGTCTTTAATCATTGCTTTATAAGTTTCCATACCTTCAGCATAATCGGCCTCAGTTGTAAACCCTAATTCATAAGGTTCACGAGTCACCCCATAATCTTCGGGTTTGATAAATAAGAAGTTAATGGATAGATCATCCGATGCCACAGAATCAATAATCTGTTGATCCAAAAGCGTATTGAATTCCTTATTTTCAAGTTCTGCGAAACTTGTTTGTGGCCCCTTACTGGAACAGCCACTAACAGTCAATAAAACCAATAATAACGATATTAATATTTTTTTCATGATGATCTCCTCTATCATATATAACAATATTGTATCACAGTCTTCGCTGAGTTTTACCTTAGAAAATAGCGCGGTAAATTTCACATCAAATCTTCTAAAACCATGGTTGTTAGCTGGGAAATATGCTATATTTAATGCACTTCAAGAAAGGAGTTTCATCATGGATATTCACCACTTTCCCCAATGGTTACCCAGCTTCATACCCGTGGGCATTCCTGTATTTCTCATCATTTACTACCTACGTTTAAGAAATCAAACTCGCTTTCAAAAAATCATAAAATCCATCTTCATCCTTTATCTCTTGGTTGTTATCGAATTGACTCTTGCTCCTTTTCCCATGAGTCAAGAAGCCATCCTGCACATTGAGACACAACACAGTTTTCGCTACAACATCTATTTGTTCAACAGCCTTCAGACACAGGAGTTTCTACTCAACATCATCTTTTTTATACCACTAGGACTATTACTCCCTTTAGTAAGACCAGAGCTGACCATGAAAGATACTGTTTTTCTAGGAATGGTGACATCATTAACCATAGAACTCTTCCAATTGTTCACCTCCCTTTTAAAGTTGAACGTCCGCGCTTTTGATGTTGATGATATTCTTGCCAACACTCTTGGTGCCCTAATTGGCTGGTGTCTTTATGCCATCCTATCTAAAATCTATAATAACTATAAAAAATCCTGATATCACAACGATATCAGGATTTTTATTAGAAGTCTGATTCAAACAGTCCAATTAATTTAGATAGTTCTGCAACACCTTTAAACACCAAATCCAAGTCGATTTGAGTCGTATTATCATTATAGACCTCTTGCATCTTATTTTGGATACCAAGCATGATAGCCTTTGCCTTTTTTGAAAGAAGTAAAGTAAAGGTTCTTGAATCGGTTTCATCAGGGATACGAATGATCAATTCCTGCGATTCCAACTCACGCATCATCTTTGATACATTGGCTTGTTGGACATGAAGGGACTGAGATAATTTTCCAACAGTTACATGATCAAAATGATCAATGGCCATTAGAAAGATAAATTCTTGCCCTGTAAGACCTGCATGTTTTGCTACAGATTTGATGAAACCATGCATCTGTGTACGCATCGTATTCATACTTAGAAAAAAGTTTTCAACAGTTTGTTCATTATTCACTGCGTAGTGCCTCCACTGCATCCTTTTTAGATGCCATTCGAGCCGGTATATTACCGCCCAGTACAGTCAGTATGGTTGAGATAGCAACCAATGTAATTCCATGGGTCAGTTGTAATTGTGCAACACTTTCAAGACCACTAATGGATTTAATTACAATATTAATTGGGAAGGTTAATCCATATGCTATGGCAATCCCAAGTGTCCCTGAGAACACTCCTAAGATAAATGTTTCTGCATTAAAGACACGGGTAATGTCTTTTTTACGAGCTCCCAGTGCTTTAAGAACTCCAATCTCCTTGGTTCTTTCAAGTACGGAAGTATAAGTAATAATACCAATCATAATAAGACTTACCACCAGTGAGATGGATGCAAAAGCAATCAATACAATGGTAATACCATCCATAATACCCTTGGTAAGATCTGACATCATCGCTGCCATATCCGTAAAGAATACTTTATCTTCAGCATCACGATCATCATTAAATGCATTTAAGTAATTAACCAATTCATCCTTAGATTCAAAGTCTTTAGGATAAATCGACACCATATACGGTGTATCACTTGCCCCAATAACACTCATGAATTGTTCTTTTTGTTCTTGAGATTCAAAGTTTTGCATGCTCATCACATTGATATCAGAATCACGCTGCGCCTTAGAAATTTCAGAATTCATCGCATTATCAACCATATACTGTGACAATTCATCAGAATAAGCAATTCCAGGACTTAAAAGTGCAATACTAGCGTCTTCTTTTTGTCGGATTACTCCCGTAATTTTAAGAGTTTTACTGTCTGACTCTGCTTTCTTTAGATCTGTAATTGGCATGTAGTTACCAAAGGATGATTTTTCATAATAAACATCATTTGGAATCCACTGTAATTCCATTCCTATAAGATCTTTAAAATCAATGGCTTCAATATCTTTTGTATCAATGCCTAAACCTTCAAGTAGATTTTTGTCCACACGGTTTTTATTATCAACCACAAGAACCATCTCGTACATATTACTTGGTGCTTCACCTTCTAATAAATCATAGGTATTTTCAAGGTATGATACTTCATCAGGATTCAGATTAATAGGTATTGTAGAAAGACCACTCATCATAGAATTACTACTTATTTTAACACTTTGGTACTCCCCATCAACATCACGCATTAAGTTTAATTGGTA
>DEPV01000021.1:6581-20171 GCA_002358955.1 Erysipelothrix sp. UBA3383
CTTGCATAAGTAGGATCCATGGCATCAATATAATCCAAGAAATCATTATTTAAGATATTCTTGTGAACCAGTGTTTCATCAGCTGAATCATACAAGATTGCCTGATCACCTTCCACAAATTCAAGGGTTCCCAAAGGACCTCCTGATGTGTGCTCATTCAAACGCTCTTCACTGATATCCATCACTTGTTGGGTTACCATAATTGGCAGTTCTGTTAGCGCATCTGCTTGGAACATATCAATTTGCTTTTGAAACCCTGTGGATAAACTTAAGATTACAGCAATTCCAATAATACCAATACTGGATGCAAAGGATGTCAGGAAGGTTCTTCCTTTTTTAGTAGCAATGTTATTGAATGATAAACGCAGTGCTGTAAAGAATGACATAGATGTTTTCTTCAATGAGAATTTATCAAGTATGTCCGCACTTTCATAAGGGTTGGTATCACCAACAACCTTACCATCCTTAAATTCAACTATACGGTTTGCATATTCATGGGCCAAATCTGGGTTATGAGTAACCATGATGACCAGTTTATCATCTGCAATCTCTTTAATTAAGTTCATAATTTCAATGGATGTTACTGAATCCAGTGCCCCTGTAGGTTCATCACACAAGAGAATCTCAGGGTCATTAGCAATGGCACGTGCAATCGCTACACGTTGCTGTTGTCCTCCAGATAGTTGGTTTGGTTTTTTATGAAGATGTTCTTCAAGTCCCACTTGCTTTAAAACCTCAAGTGCTCTTTCTTTCTTCTCAGCAGCACTAACACCTGATAAAGTCATTCCAAGTTCAACGTTTGCAACAATGCTTAAATGGTTAATCAAGTTGTATGACTGAAAGACAAATCCAATTGAGTTATTACGATAGGCATCCCAATCTGAATCCTTAAAGTCTTTCGTATGTTTTCCTTTAATGATAAGATCACCAGAATCATAACGATCCAATCCCCCAATAATGTTTAGGGATGTTGTTTTCCCAGATCCTGAAGACCCTAAGATCGCAACAAACTCTTGATCTCTAAATTCTAGGGAGATATCATCCAGTGCAACTGTAATAATATCTCCCACCTTATATTGTTTCTTAATATTTTGTAACTTTAACATAAAACAACTCCTCGCATATACTTTATATGTATTAATAATACTCCTGTTTAAAGGACTGGTCAAGGATATCACACAAGTTAATACAATACCTTTACAATTATCAAAAGCAATAAAAAAACAGGTTTCCCTGTTTTTTTAAGTCAGTTGAATCATTCTTTGACCACTCATAGAAATGATTCCTTTTTTCTGTAGAATGGACAGTTGTCGGCTTAAAGTTTCCTGTGCCATTCCAAGTGAACTTGCAAAATCTTTTTTCGATGTTGCTAATAGTACCATACCATTATCATCCGCTAATTGCTCTAATGTTTTGAGAATGCGTTGTTGTGTTGGCAGGGTTGAGTTTAGCATCACTTTTCCTTCCAGTGATCCTAATCTACGAGCTAAAACTTCTATAATCTCTAGAGCCAATTCTGGTGACTCCTTCAATAATTCTTTGAACGCTTGCCCAGGTATTCTACAGACATGTGAACGTACCATCGCTGCTACATATTCATTAGCAACGCGGTCTGTAAATAGTGAGTTCTCACCTAAAAATTCCCCTGGTCTTAAAATTCGTAATATCTGTGTACGACCATCATCTGATAAATCGTAAACTTTGAGTGATCCACGGTGTAAGATATATAAATCTGACATCGTTTCGCCGGTTTGGTATAGATCCTCATTCTTATCTAAATCGATGGGCTGAATCAAATCCGATATTGCTACCAGATCCTCTTCACTTAAGTTCTTGAAAATAGGAACGCCCAATAAACATGTATTGTAGTTCTTCATATTATCACCTTTATATAAAGTGAAAAGATTTCAAATATGAATTAGTAAATCATTCCTGGTATAAGGCCAGAATCCCTATAACCAACTACAAACTTATAGTGATTTGTTTGTAGTGTAAATGCGATAGTTACCATAAAGTGTGGTCACAATAAATTTCAGTACCGACTTCTAGATCAAACCATCTTTAAACTTTGATAAAATCTTTTTATTGCCTCTATTGTTCTGATATCTTGCACTTCTCATGAATGATAGAAAATTCAATTGACTGACGTGATGAATGTCATCATTGCCTCTTGTTCTATTGGAGTAGAACTCAATTTTTTATTCAAAATCTTTTATCACTTACTTCATTATAGCACGAATTTGCTTTTTGCAAAATAACTTTCCCATCATATCAATTATTTTCGAAATTTTATCACACAGTCAATTGTAAATGATGAAACAATGTTCAATCAAAAAGATAAAAACTGAGGGTTTTTGATAACCCTCAGTCTATATTTTAGTTTATGAGAAGAGTGCAATGATGTCACTTGTAGACATCTTCGTAATGCTACCTTCATTATTTTCAACAAATGCATCAAAGAGATCTTGTTTCTTCTCTTGAAGTTCAATAATTTTCTCTTCAACAGAATCTTTCATAATCAATTTAAAGACTTGTACATTATTTTTCTGCCCAATACGATAAGCACGGTCTGTTGCTTGGTTTTGTGCAGCAACGTTCCACCATGGGTCAAAGTGAATGACCGCCTCAGCGGATGTTAAGTTGATTCCTGTTCCACCTGCTTTAAGTGAAATTAGGAATACTTCAGTATCATCATTTTGGAAGTTATTTACGCGTTGACGGCGTTCTTCACGTGGTGTTTGACCTGTTAGCATGGTGTATGAAATACCACGTTGGTCAAGTTCATTGGCCATTAAGTCAAGTACTGTAGTAAATGTTGAGAACAGTAGAATCTTCTGTTTGTTCTCACGCAGTGTCTCAATTAAATCAAGTGCTCCTAGCATCTTAGAGGATGCATTAGGAATGTTTTCAAATAGGACACGTGGCTCATTACAGATTTGACGCAGTCTTGTTAACATTGCCAATACTTCAATACTGTTTTGAGTATCATTCCCTTTAAGTTGATCATTCACCAATGCAAGGTGTGCTTGGTAGAGTGATTTCTCTTCAGATGAGAATTCAAATTTAATGGTTTTCTCAATCTTATCAGGTAACTCTGTCAGTACTTCTTTCTTCATACGACGTAAGATAAACGGTTCAATTAAGTTCTTCAGTGTGTCTTGTGCTTGTGCATCAGACCCTTGTACAATGGGACGTTCAAAATCACGTGCAAACTTCTGATAAGAATACAGGTATCCTGGCATCAAGAAGTCAAAGATGGACCATAATTCTGCAAGTGTATTCTCAATTGGAGTACCACTCAGTGCAAAACGATGCTGTCCCACAAGACGCTTTACAGAACGTGCGTTGAGTGTCTGAGAGTTCTTGATGTATTGTGCCTCATCAAGAATGATGCTGTTAAACATCTTACCTTCAAACTCATCAATATCACGACGTAAATAGTCATATGAAGTAATGATGATATCATAATCTTCAATGGTTTGGATCTGAGCATTACGTTCCTCTTTAACACCCATAATCGCTAGATGTTTTAAGTGAGGTGCAAATTTCTCAATCTCATCAGCCCAGTTTAAAAGAATCGATGAAGGACAAACTACAATAGAAGGTCCTCCTTGTTCTTTAATCGAGTCCAGTACAGTAATGGTTTGAACCGTCTTACCAAGACCCATATCATCGGCTAGAATACCACCAAATCCATATTCACCCAAGGTTCTAAACCACTGGTACCCTTCGATTTGGTAATCACGAAGAATGGCTTCATAGTGTTTTGGCAATTCGATGTTTTGATGATCAAGTTTTTCAAAACGCTCAATCACTTCTTTAAACATTTCAGTTTTTGTAAAGGTAATATCACTTGCTGCATCAGCATGTTCATTCACAGAGAACAAACGGTATGATGGCATCATGATACGTCCATCTTGCATGCTATCTAGATCAACTTCATAAAGATTTAGCATGCGGTCTACTTCTGCCAATTCATCCGACTCTAAAGCAAGCATGGTTCCATCTTGCAGACGGTGGAATTTCTTTTTTAAACGGTATGATGCTAAAACATCTGCCAATTGATCCATTGGGATATCTGATGAATCAAAGTTCATCTCCAATAAGTTATTAGCAAGTCCAACACCAATCTTCATATCATAGTGTTGTTTTTGATTCATTTTGCTCAGTGTCTCTGAAATATAAACCTTAGCAATTTTATTCAATTGGTGAAGACCTTGAGTAATAAACAGGGAACTGTCTTTCTCATGAGGATCAACAATCACCGTATCATTTTCAATGGCAACAGCATAGACTTGTAAGCTGCTTTCCAATTGTTTTAAAAGACCCAGTGCATGGTCTGAATACCCAGCAATTTTAAAACCATGGTTGATGGCTTCTAAGCGTAATGTTACTAGACCTGCATCATTTACATCACCATAAACATTCAACTGTGGTAAATCTTGTTTAAAGGATTCCATGGATTCCCCTTCAAAGCGAAGGACATTTTCTAAATCCCCTAAAACATAAGTTACAAAATCAGGCATACGATCTTTACTAATGATAACTTTGCCCAGTTCATGGATTTCATGCAACATGCGTTTTGCCTTACCCACAGAATCAAGGCGATAACGACTGATCTCATTTTCATAGATGAAATAAGCATGGTGTTTTCCAAGTACAAAAGCATCTTTATCATAATGTGCAATACTGAATTCAAAATCTTCATCTTTTTTTTCTTCAACATTAATAGGGAAGGGTTGTGGGTAATCCAAAACTCTAAACCCACGGTATTCATTCCCTAAACCATGATACGTTTCAAACAAGAAATCAAGGGAAGGTTCTCCTAAGTAGAATGTTTTAGGATGGGATTGGGGATCAAAATCAAACTTCATTTGTTCTGATAACAAATGGTTCATAAACTTCAGTTGACGCTGACTTTCCAAATCAAAGTTTTCAGGATCATGAACAAAGTCCAAACGTTTTCCATACTCATAAGATCCTTTAGTTGCTACAAGTCTTAAGAATTCTTTAAGATCGGCAATAACATACATCGTTTCACGTCCCACCTTAAAGGTAATTTCAGTTTCATTACCAACAATCAGGGATGCTTCAATTTTTACTTTTTCAACATTTTCTTCTAATTTAAAGTTTAATAAAGAATCAGCTTGCAGTGAATGAATCAGTGCATCACTACGCTTTTTAATCAATTCAATTTCTTCACTTTCAAACTCTTTACGCATGTCATCATAAATATCATGCCAATGGTTTAAATCATTCTTTTTATAATGGAATGGAAATGCCTTTGGACTTAAGTGTTGCAGTTGCAATACGGTTGATGCAACATGGACACAAGCTTCTGTATTACTATGATCCAAGCAATCACAATGGTGACGGCGAATTAAGCCTTTTTCACTCAATGCAATAAAACTGGTTTGTGTAAAATCTCCATCTTCTGTTAATACTTTAATACTGTAGAAATGATCATATCCAATATGGACCACTTCTAGTTCTTCAATATAATCACTGTTTAAATAATCTCGAGCAGCTATCATCAAACCATTATTGCTGATGATGCGTTTCATTTCACTTTCTAAAACCAACATACTACCACTCCTTCAATGCTACAAAGCGTTATGTTATTATACCGTGAAATGACTTTGTGTACAATGCTAAAACATCGTATGGTATAATATTTCATAAAGGAGAACACAATGAACCAACATTTAGAACAATTACACACACTTTTAAACATTGAAAGCCCTACGGGTAACACCGCAACTGCTATTTCATATGTTAAACAAGAATTTGAAGCACTGGGTATTCAAACATCACTAACACCTAAAGGAGCACTTGTAGCAAGTATTCCAGGAAAACAAAAAGAAGGCATTACCTTATCAGCACACGTTGATACCTTAGGTGCTATGGTTAAAGAAATTAAATCCAACGGGATGTTAAAACTGACTCAATTGGGTGGTTATGCATGGCCTACTATTGAAGGTGAATACGTAACGATTAATAATGGTCGTCAACAACTTGCAACAGGAACTGTACTAACAACCGTTGCCTCATCGCATGTCAATGGCGCTAAGACAAGCACTACAGTTCGTGATGAGGATACTTTAGAAGTACGCCTTGATGCAAAAACAAAATCACGTCAAGAAACCTTAGACCTTGGTATTCAAGTAGGAGACTTTGTCAACTTTGACCCACGTACTACATTTACTGATACAGGATTTATTAAATCCCGTCATCTTGATGATAAGGCTTGTGTTGTTGCACTGCTAGCAGTTGCAAAACAATTGGTTAATGATCCACAACTTGAACTTACAACATACTTCTTTATTTCTAATTATGAAGAAGTGGGACACGGAGCTTCTGCAGGTATCCCACATCATACTGTAGAATTTATTGCACTTGATATGGCAGCACCTGGACCTGGACAAGAGTCTGATGAGTTCTCAGTAACCATCTGTACTAAAGATTCATCAGGACCTTATGACTTAAAAATGCGTCATAAATTAGAAGACCTTGCAATCGAACATAAGATTCCTTATAAGCTGGATATTTATCCATTCTATGGATCGGATGCAAGTGCAACTCTAAGAGCTGGTGGAAATTTCCCTTGTGCCCTGATTGGACCTGGTGTAGATGCATCTCACTCTTATGAGCGTACTCATGAGGAAGCTATCGAAGCAACAATTAAATTAACATTGGCATATTTGCAAGCTTAAATATCAAAAAAGGCCCGGACAATCGTCTGAGCCTTTTTATTACATATATTCTTGATTAACATTTAAACTTATCACTAAGATTTTTAAAACTGTACTTAATTTAAAACATACTTAGCTAAATATTGTTATTAATCTAACTACTTAACTAATTTTTTCGAATTTTTTATATATAGTTTTATAACGATTTCTTTCACTTACAAATTCTCTTTTGTCTCTTATTACAGAACATGCTACATAATAACTGTTTTCTCTAATCTTTAGGAATATAAAACTCTGATTCGATAACGCCCTGTGCTTAAGAACAAAATCCGCTTCAATGTCGGTCCAATAAGGCTGAATATATTTGTAAATAATAAAATTAGAGTTTAGTATTGTCTGAATACTAGAAAAAGCAATTAACCGTTCTTCAATCAGATGCAAGTCTCGGCTATTAGAAATCCTATTTCTAAACTTTTTATCTTTAACAATTTTTCTGTAAATATTAACTTTGGATCCTCTAAATTCAACGTCCTTGATATAGTGAAGGCCGACTAAGTGAAAAAAATCTGCTTCGTGGAACATTATTTCAATTTGTTGTGTTTTATTATTTTTTGTGAATTTAAGAATGAATTTATAATTTTTTATAATTTCAAACATGTCAATGCATTGATTTATCATAAATTCTCCTTAAAAAAAGAAAGGCTCTAAATAGAGCCTTAACATTTGAATTGTGTGTATGTTTTTCTTTAGTTGACTAGACTGCATCTGAAATAAGGTGTACACTTACACGAACCTAACTTAAGCATAATAGTAGAAAGTACCTTTTCAGACAGGAGTTTCCACTAGCTTCACAGAAGAACTGTGTTAGAAAGGAGATAGATAAACAGCAGAGTAAGTCAAACTTTGTGTATATTATCTCAATAAAATTATACCACTTTATGTGTAATAAACAACTGATTTGATTAGTTCACATATTTTGGAATTTAGAAAATATAATAGATGTTAATTTTAAAAGTAGAATTAATGATTATAAAAATACCGTTTGTCTTTTATAACTAGGGTTATAAGATACACCCTACCTTATCAGTGGTTTTTTCTTCATCACTAATCATGTAAAAAACTTAGTTTCAAGATCGTGTTTACTTTATTTTTGGGTTTTTTGATTGAGTTCAATCATTTCTTCTTTGGTAAGATAACGCCAATACCCTTCTGGTAAATCATTTAAATAAATATGCATGATGCGTGTTCTTTTTAAGGCTACAACACGCGATCCTAAAGCCTGAGCCATTCTACGAATTTGACGGTTTAAGCCTTGTCTTAGAATGATATTGTAACTGTGATATCCAGTCTTTTCAGTCTTGCATGGTAAGGTTGTTTGCATTTTATGTGCAACAGGATTGTAGATTTCCACACCTTTTTCAAGTTGTTTAAGAAAATCCTTATTCACGGGTTTATCCACGCGGACCTCATACTCTTTATCATGGCCATTTTCTTCCAGTAGAATCTTATTGACGATATCACCATCATTGGTTAATAGAATTAAACCGGATGAATCTTTATCAAGTCTACCAATGGGGAAGATGGTTTCTTTATAGGATACAAAGTCTGTAATATTTCCTTTAATATTACGATCGGTAGTACAAGTAATACCAACTGGCTTATGAAGTGCTATATAAACACGTTTAATATCATTTGAAATAACAGTCCCATGAACCTTAACTTCCATGCCTGAAAATACTTGTTGGCCTACCTCTGCTACCACACCATCCAGTTGAACATGACCCGCTTGAATTAAGCGATCTGCTTCGCGACGTGATGCATAGCCACTATCTGATATGAATTTATTCAGACGGTACGATACCTTTTCATCATGGTCCATCGCAACATCATAAACTGCCTTAGACCCTTTTAATTTAATTGCCCTATTCATCATCACTCATAAACCTTTTAAAGCGTGATGCATCTTCATGAGATACAGATGCCTCAAATACGGCCCCTTCTTCATTATATTCAAGTCCTACCACCTCATACTTACGCATGAAGGTATCCAGAATTGATAAATCATCAAATGGAATGATGAATTTAGAATGTACAAAATGATCCCCTAACATGGATTCAATCTTATTAAGGAGTCCTTTAATATCATCTTTATCAAGTGCTGATATAAAGACCTTCTCATCATAGTTGGATACTAGGGCATCCACCAGCTCCATATCAACCTTATCAATCTTGTTAAACACCGTTAATACCGGTACTGATACTTCCATATCATGGAGTAATTTTGCTGTTGTTTCCATCTGTAAATCAAGGTTAGGATTGGATAAATCAACAACATGTAAAATTAAATCAGCATAACGAATCTCATCCAAGGTACCTTCAAAGGCATTAACCAGTGCTGTTGGTAACTTGGATACAAATCCTACTGTATCGGAAATTAAAAATTGTGCTCCCGAATTAAACTTTGCAGAACGGTGTGCTGTATCTAAAGTTGCAAAGAGCATGTCTTTAACAAACACTTCTTTCACTTCTTCCTGACCTGCATGAGCATTCAAGATCCCATTCATCAAGGTTGATTTACCGGCATTGGTATAACCAAGTAAAGATACTAAAGGTAAGCTTGATGCTTCTCTTTTTTGTCGTGTTGTATGACGGTTTTCTTTTGCTCGTGCTAACTTATCTTCAACTTGACGGATCTCACGCATAACATGTCGTCGATCGGTCTCTAATTGACTCTCACCAGGACCACGTGTTCCAATACCCCCACCCAGTCGTGATAGATAAGTACTATAACCTATGATACGTGGTAAACGATATTTCATTTGTGCCAACTGAACTTGAAGTTTCCCTTCGTTGGTTGTTGCTCGCGTCGCAAAAATATCCAAGATCAAGTTAGTTCTATCAATAATCTTACATTCTAATATTTCTTCCAAGTTTCGTAGTTGTGTTCCTGATAACTCTTCATTAATTACTACAGTATCAGCTTCTAAAAGGTGAACCAGTTCCGCCAACTCTTCAGCCTTTCCTTTTCCAATAAACAAACGTGCATTAATGGATTCTGGTTTTTGGGTTAACTGCCCAACTACCTCACCATCTGCCGCTTCAATTAATTCTGCCAATTCTTTCATGGATGCTTCTAAATCAAAATCTCTTGCACCCAGATCAATGCCCATCATAATAACGCGCTCTTTCATAAGGACTCCTTTCTTTGAAGGATTAACACCTTCATTGCAATTGTAATTGCTGACAAGTGATCCACTTGTTCTTTATGTTGTACCAAAGGACTCATCTTTAATAAGTCTTCTTTAGCTGTTTCACTTAATTCAAAAGTATCATGAACACTAAAGTGATCCACAATCTCAAAATGTTTAAATGATGACTCTAAGGGGACATAACTTTCCATACCATAAGCCACTCTTAACTCTTTGAGATAATCAGCATCGGGTATAACCTTGATCACATAGCCTCCAGGTTTTAAAAGGCGTAACATTTCAGCCTCATGAGAGGGTGATAGAAAGTTTAAGATACCATCCAGTGTCTTATCATGGAGTGGTACATGTGATAAATCAGCCACCAGTGGAATCATCCCTTCAACAAGATAGTCACTGGCCTGCTGAATTGCATCCTTAGATAAATCCAGAGCAATCATGGATAATGATTTATCCTTCATGATGTGATGAGCATGACTCCCCTCACCACTTCCCAAATCACACCAGACTTCACCATCTTTTAAATAGGGTCTGATAATATCATAAACTGACTGATAATAATGCCCATCTATAAAGCGTCTACGAGCTTCAAAAAGCACTTTATTATAAACGGCATCAACTTTCAATTTATGATTTTTTACCAAGCTTACATAGCCCTTTTTATGAATATCAAACTGATGATTCATACTGCATTTTAAACTGTTATTATCTAAGTTTAAGGTTTCTGTACAATGTGGACAAATCATGAAATCTTGATGTGTCATCACAAAGTCTTTAAAATACGTAATTTTCTTTTTCATGCGTGTACTCCTGAAGTCTTATTCTAACATAAAAAGGCCGCTCTATATAGAGCGACCCACTAACCACCAAGATATATTTCTCGGATTTTATCTGAATTTAATAAGACTTCTTTTTCACCATGGAGTTGTATCTGACCACTGTCTAAGATATAAGCATAGTCTGATATTTCAAGTGCTGCTTTCGCATTTTGTTCTACCAGTAGAATGGTCGTCCCTTGTTCATTAATTTCTTTAATGATTTCAAAGATTTGGATTACGATTAAAGGTGCTAGCCCCATTGAAGGCTCATCCAACAAGAGGATTTTTGGTTTACTCAGTAGTGCACGTGAGAGTGCCAACATCTGTTGTTCTCCACCTGATAGGGTATGTGCATCTTGATTGCGACGTTCTTTAAGAATTGGAAATTTCTCAAACATCTCATCAATTTCTTTGGCAACCTGATCTTTATCACGACGTGTAAAAGCTCCTAATTGCAGGTTCTCATACACACTCATCCCTTCAAAAATACGACGTCCTTCAGGTACATGAACCATACCTTCTTTAACAATCTTCTCAGGGGCCCATTTGAGAACACTATCACCCAGGTAAACAATATCCCCTTCAGTGACAGGCAGTAATCCAGATAATGATTTAAGAAGGGTAGACTTACCTGCACCATTAGCACCAATCAAAGAAATGATTTGCCCTTTTTTAATTTTAAAATCAATGCCTTTAAGGGCTTCAACATGACCATAGTTAACTTTAAGGTTTTGAACTTTTAACATTATGCATCCTCCCCTAAATACGCTTCAATAACTTTTGGATTATGACGTACTTCTTCAGGAAGTCCACTTGCAATCATACGTCCATAATTCAGTACAATCAAACGGTCACACACATCCATAACCAATCCCATATCATGTTCAATAAGGATGATGGTTAAGTTATAAGTTTTTCGTAAGTCTTTAATAAACTCACGCAACTCATAAGTTTCAGTATGGTTCATTCCTGCTGCTGGCTCATCCAGGAATAAATGACTTGCTCCAGTAGCCAAAGCACGTACAATCTCAAGTCGCCTTTGGTCTCCATAGGATAGATTATCCGCCATTTCATATGCCTTATCATCAAGCTTACAAATTCTTAGATATTCCATCGCCTTTTGTGTCGTTTCAATCTCATCATCATAAAAACGATCAGTACGTAATAAAGCATCCATAAAACTGTATTTTTTATGTTTATTCATCGCTATTTTAACATTATCAATAATGCTGGTATTGGCAAACAGACGAATGTTTTGAAACGTTCTTGCAAATCCATAATCTGTAATTTGATCCATACGTTTATTCGCAAAACTCAATTCACCATCTTCACAGATGTAAGTGATGCTGCCTTGTGAGGGTGTATAAACACCGGTAAGACAGTTAAACAAAGTTGTTTTCCCTGCACCATTGGGCCCAATAATCCCCAAGATCTCATTTTCATAGACTTCAAAGCTGATATCACTCATCGCCTTAATTCCACCAAAGTGTTTACTGAGGTCTTTAACGTTCAATTGATTCATACTTTTTTCTCCTTTCAAATGAGAACTCATAGTTTCCTAAGATTCCCTTAGGTCTTAAAATCATCATTGCAATCAGTAACAGTGCATAAATAATCATTCTGATGGACGCATATTGTTGCAGTGCAATGTTAATAAATCCAAGTACAAAGGCAGCAATAACAGATCCTGTTACACTTCCCATACCTCCAAGAACAACAATAACTAAAATATCAACAGACTTATTAAAGTCAAAAACATCCGGTTTAATAAATGGGAAATACCCTGCGTATAAACTACCTGCTAAGGATGCAAATAGAGCACCAATCACAAAGGCAATCACCTTATATTTAGTGACATTAATCCCCATTGCACTGGCTGCAATATCATCTTCACGAACACTTTTCCACGCTCTACCAAAGCGTGAATTATTCAACATCATGACGATGAAAATACACAACACAATAGAGAGGTAGACCATCGTAAAGTTCGTACGTTTTGTAGCCAATGAAATCCCTGCAGCACCATTGGTAACAGAGTCCATATTAGTGATGATAACACGAATAATCTCAGCAGCACCCAGTGTTGCAATTGCTAAATAGTCACCCTTTAAACGAATGGTTGGTACCGCAATAATCAGTGCAAATATCACTGTTAAACACAAACCAATTAAGATACCAATGGTAAATCCTAAGTAAGTATCGTATGTTTTTAAGACTACTGCAGTACTGTAGGCACCAATGGCCATAAACCCAGCATGTCCCAGTGAGAACTGCCCACTCATTCCAAGAATTAAGTTTAAGGAGACAGCTAAAATAATATTAATACCAATTGTCATCAGTGAAATTTGTTGTGCATAACGGATCACACCAGCATTCATTAGAATTGTAATTGTAAGATAAATCGCCACTGCAATAACAGTCCATAGAATGGAACTTTTCTTAATGCGTCTCATACTTTAGTGCCTCCTTTTTTACCCAATAATCCTGATGGTTTAACAATCAGAATAATAATCAAGATGGAGTACACTACTGCATCCCTCCATAATGAGAAGTTTAAGGCTACAAATAAAGTCTCAATCAAGCCGATTAAAAAGCCCCCAAGAACTGCTCCTGGAAGTAATCCAATACCCCCAAATACAGCAGCAACAAAGGCTTTAAGACCAATACTAACCCCCATTGTTGGAGAAATTGAGGTATAGTACATTCCAACCATACTTCCTGCAATCGCCGCTAAAGCACTCCCCATAATAAAGGTTAAAGCAATGGTACGATTAACATTAATCCCCATTAAACCTGCTGCCTCAGAATCCAAACTTACTGCACGCATAGCACGCCCCAAGTCTGTTCTATAAACAATGTATTGTAATACAATCA
>DEPV01000021.1:20211-20614 GCA_002358955.1 Erysipelothrix sp. UBA3383
ATACAGTACCAATGGTAATATCTGGAATCAGTGTTACCTTTGGAAACGCAATGGTATCTGCACCAAAAATATACATCACTGCATATTGTAAAAAGATGGAAACCCCAATCGCTGTAATCAATGCTGAAATTCGTGTTGAATTACGCAGCGGCCGATAAGCAATACGTTCAATCAGATACCCAATTAAACATGTCATTACAATTGAGAAGACCACTGCCCCAATGTATGGTAACCCCAATTTTGTCATTCCTACAAACGCAAGGTATGCCCCCAACATATAAAGCTCTCCATGAGCAAAGTTAATTAATTTGATAATTCCATAAACCATGGTATAACCCAAAGCGACTAAAGCATAAATACTCCCGACACTTAATCCATTCAATATCTGCTGAAATACATCCGC